>DATLWA010000208.1:0-4257 GCA_035576905.1 Gemmatimonadales bacterium | reverse complement strand
GAACTCGGCGCCGGCGGACCAGCGCGGCCCCAGGCTGCGAACGACGCGACCGTCAGCGCCGGTGCTGCGCGTGATATTCCCGATGGTCTCCGTGCCGGTCTGGTTGCCGAGTGAGTCATAGACGGGGACGTGATAGTTGTTCTCGCTGTACTGGTAGTTGACGTTGAAGTTCATCTTCCAGGCGGCGGTCGTGCGGTTGGCGGACGCCGACGAGCGTAGGGAGAGGGAGTTGCTCGACTCCTCGGCGGAGTAGTTGCCGCTCTCCCGAACGCGAAACACCCAGTAATTCCACGGGTCGTGCGTCGGAGCGCTCGTGGCCGCCGCGGCGGTGTAGGAAATCGCGATCTGGCCCGCGAGCGGCGTGTGTGCGACGAAACGCATCAAACCTAGCTTGAGCACGCGGAGGGCGCCGGCGCGCGTCTCGTCGTCGGTGTCATTGCGGCCGGCGACGTAACGCAGTGTGTCGACGGTATGCGCGAACTGCTTGAGGCCGATGAAGGCGAGGGTGTATTCCTGGCCGCCGCCACCCGTCGCGAGCGAAGTGACCAGCACATGGACCTGCGCGTCCTCGCGCTGGCGCACCCAGTTGACGAACGTGATTTCGGTGCGGACGTAATCGAAGTCGCAGCCGCCCGCGCAGTCGAGGAACACCCGCAGCGTCGAATCCTGCGGCGCTTTCGCGCTGTCGGCCGGTTGCTGCGCGGTAGCGAGGCTTGCCACGCACCACAGTGCGAGGGTAGCGACGACGCATCGGAGCACGGGGTCCTCGGGAAGCGGTGAAGGCGGGAAGGTCGCTCTACTTTCGCAGGACGGCCACCCCGTACCAGCAGGGACTCATGCGGCACGCGGCCATGCGGACTCTCACCCGGTAGGACGCAGTCATCGTCGGCGTGAACGCGATGACCGGCAGCGCGCCGCTCGATTGATCGACGGCAAGGTCGTTGCCCGTGGCGGTCGAGACCGTGAGCGCGAGCTTTTCGCAGTCGACGTCGCACACGCCGACGAACGAATAGGGCACCCCCGCCTGCAGCGTCACGAGGAACGTCTCGCTCTCCTCGTTATCGAGAGCGGCCTGCCGGTTCAAGTCTTGTCGCGCGAACCCTTGGGCGCGAAACGAGGCGACCGCGCGGGCGAGCTGGCTCGTCACCTGTTGTTGCCAACGATTTGCCTGCGCGTGCACGGGGATCGCGCCGAGGCCGGCGAGGGTCGTCACCACCAGGGCGCGCTTCATCGGACTTGGCGGCGCGCCGCGGCCAGCGCGGCGAGTGCCACGGCGATCGCCGCGGCGAGCAGCGACAACGCCGCGGCCGTGAACGATGCCGCCGGTCCGAGCGGCAGCGGCCGGGAGAACCGGCGCTCCCACCGCACGGTCCAATCCCCGATCGGCTGGCCCAACGCCAGCGTGAGCGACGTGTCCACGGGCAACGGTGAGTTCCAGAATCGCAGGAACCGCTGCGGACCGATCTCGGCCGCGACATCCGCGAGATAGCGCTCGCCCGGAATCAACGCCTGGCCGAGCCACCAGCGCGCGTCCGACTCCACCACGCGCGACACCGAGTCCTCCCCCTGGTCGGCGCCGCGCAGCACGGCCGCGCGACACGCCAGCGGCCGTCCGCCGAGGCAGCCGACCGTCGCTGGCGGCGACCGGTAGATCGCGTCCCACCACCAGCCGCGCGGTCCGAAGCGCGACCGCTCCGTCGCATTCGGCCGGTCGCTCGGCGCCCAAGTGGGGTACAGCGCGAGGTCGAAGTTGCGCTCTCCCATCCACTGGCGTACCGGCCGGCCGGGGGAACCGAACGCCGCGTAAAACGCGCACGGTCCCAACGCATTCTGCAGCCACCCACGAAAGTTCGCGCTGCCGGGGAGCGGTCGGCTGCCGCGGAACCACCATCCCGCGGATTGCCACACCGCGCACGTCGTGCGATCGCTGGAATCGGGGAAGACGTAGGTGCGCCCCGAGCTCGGTCCCTCCGCCAAGTCGAGCACGAACACGAGTGACACCTTGGTTTCGCCCAGCCCCAGGTGGTGCCACACGGTGTCGAGCGCGGCAGCCGCGGTGGGTCGCGCCCGGCGGGTGAGACTGTCCGGACCGAGCACCAGCAGGACGACCCCGTTTCCGCTCTGGCTCGGTGGCGCGACGCCGTCCCCCATGTGCTCCTGGGCTTCACGCACGCGCAGGCGAGCCGTCGCCGCGCGCAGCTCGGCGCCCACCGCCTGCGCGCGTAGCCGTGCCGCCGTCAGCGGCCGCGGCGTGTTGAACACGATGCCGCGCGGACGGACGCCGCCACGCGGCGGCAGGTATGCCGCCGCGATCAACACGCACGCGGCGAGTGCCGCGCCGATCCACGGTCTCAACCGAGGCGCCATCGCGAGCTCCGCAACGCACACACGCCGAAGACCGCCGCCCAGCCGAGCGCCAGGGACACGGCCCACCACGGGAGCGCGACCGACGGCGGGCGGGACGCCAGAATCGCCCGGCGCCAGCGCGCGATCACTTCGTCCAGCGTCGCATTCGCAGTGCTGGCGACGCGATCGGCCATCGGGGCCCGGGGATCCGCCACGAGGCGGCGGTACGCGTCCCGGCCGCCCATCTCCATCGCGACCCGCACCAGCGTGGTGCGCACCTGCGCGCCGAGCGGGCTTGGCAGGGATCCCGCAGGGAGCCGGCGCAGCAGGGCCTCGCAGGCGGTGTCGGCGCCCGCTTTACACGCGTGCAGCGTCAGCGCGTTCGCGCCGTGGTCGAAGTAGTCGGTGAACGCGCGGTCGACGAGCGCGCGACGCTCGACGACGCTCGGGTACCACAGGTCCAGAGCGTCCCCGCCGCTCTGCAGTCCGAGCGCGGCGCGACAATCGCGCAGCGCACCCAGGTAACACCCGCGCGCGGGAGTGGACGGTGCGGTCACCAGGTCCAGATACACGTCGGTGCGGTCCTGCGCGGCACGCGTCGCCGGGCGCAGCGTTCCGCTGAGCCAGGAGACGAGAGCCTGATCGGGCGGGGGCATCGGGGCGTTGGCCACGAGCAGCCGAGCCAAGGTTGGGGCGCTCATGTCCCACGGCACGACGAGCCCGACATAGACCGTGGGGCGCGGTGCATTGGTGTCGGGATCGAACGCCCGAATCACGTAGGGGTGCTGCGCGAGCAGCTGCGCCGCGTCGCCGTACAGGCTGTCGAGGACGGGCCAGGCGCGCTCCGCGGCCGCCCGCACCGGCAGGGGCGACGGATCGGTCACGATGCGCAAGCTCCCGACCGCGATCGTGTCGCGACCGGAGAACGCGCGCTGACGCTCGAGGCTGTCGGCGAGGTCGGCGATGGCGCCGGCGCGCGTCCACTCGCGCGACAAGCTGTCGACGCGCGCGCGCAGCCGCTGCAGCTCGGTCGCCTGGGAGGCGAGCCGCCCTCCCGCCATTGCAACCAGGAGGGCGAGTAAGCCTGCGGTCTTACACATCCACCAGCATCCAGCGGCCGGTGAAGATCGCGAACGGGCCGGCCGGGCCCAGGACGATCAGCGTCAGCGGGCTCACGATGTCGAAGTTCACGTTCGCCACGCCGGCCACGACCTGCACGGCGATCAGCGCGCCCACGGCGGCGAGGATGATGCCCGCAGTCCGCGCGGTGGCGGCCGAGACGGCGAAGAACACGCCGTAGGCGACGGCCGTGGCGAGGATGAAGTGGGTAGCCAGTGCGAACGGATAGCTCTGCAGGCCGGGCGGCAGGGTCGCCGTCGCGGTCGCGAGCAGGGCGCCGGCGAAGACGGCGGCCGCGGGAATCGCGAGCAACAGCGCGCCGCCGGCGCAGCGCAGCAGCACGTAGCGCCAGCGGGGCAGGGGCAACGTCAGCGCGTGCACGTGGCGGCCGCGATGGTCTGGCGCCCACGCCGCCATCGCGACGAACAGGCCGAGCGCCGCCGCCAGAACGGGGTAGAGCGTGCCCCACGATTGCACCGTGCGCAGCAAGTCCTGCGCTTCGAGCGGGCTGCGATCGGCGGACGCCGCGCCTTGCAGTGAGATGATCGGCAGCGCGAACGCGGCGATCGTTCCGAAGAGGATGATCAGCCGCGACCACTTCCATTGGGTGAACAGCATCACGCGGAACATCACGCGCTCCTTTCGGTGCGCCCGGCGCGGAACGAGCGCAGCAGCTCGACGAATCCGTCTTCCAAGTCCAAGTCGATCACGTCCTGGAGCGACGCGCCGACGCCGGCGAAGTAGCCGGCCATCTCCGGCTTCCATTCCCCCACGACCCACGTCTCGGCCGCT
>DATLWA010000207.1:0-5500 GCA_035576905.1 Gemmatimonadales bacterium | reverse complement strand
AATCGCCGTCAGCTCGAGCACGCCGTGCGGCGCGATGAACGTCGTGAGGTACAGGCTGGCGTGATAGTTCGCGAACACGCCGTACGCGGTCCCGAGCATCAGTCCGTTGAACAGCAGGACGAGCGCCGTGAACAGGCCGGCCGTGATCCCTCCGGCGAACGCCTGGAAGCACACCAGGATGTTGTTGGTGATAATGAAGGCGGCGATCTGGGGGCGCTCCTCGCTCGGCGCCTGCGCGTAGCCGCGTCCCTCCGCCGTTTCCTGCGCCGCCTGCTCCGCCCGGCTCACCATCACGGGCGACGCCAGCTCATCCGCCAGCGCCGGCTGCTGCCGCAACATGACGTATCCCACGCCCGCGGGCACCACCGTGAGCAGGAACGCCGCCACCACGTATCGCCACGACTGCACCACGGCCGCGGGGAAGTCTTGCAGGAGGTAGCGCCCCAGCGGCAGCCGCGCTCTGCCGCGTGACCGGTACAGCGCGTTGTGGCCCGCCGCCACCAGTCGCTCGAGATACTCCACCACCCGCGGGTCCACGCCGTACGTGCGGGCGCGCGCCAGGTCCGCCGCGATCTCGCGATAGCGGGCCGCGAACGCCGGGATCTCACCCGGCGGCAGGCCGCCCACGCCGGTCCGCTCGACCCGCGTCGCCGCCGCGTGGAACGCCTCCCACTGCGCCCGCTTGCGCGCCACGAACCGCTCCGCCGTGACGATGGTGCGTCCGGCCGCGCCCGCCTGCGCGCGAGTGCCGAAGCGGCTGCGGCGCTTGCGTTGCTCCTCGCCGAACAGCTCCGTCAGATAAGCGTACGTATCGGTGGTGCGGCGCGGCACGCGCTCCTCGAACCGCCGCGCCAGCTCCCCCGCCATGCGCACCTGGACCTCGGGATCGAGATCGGGCAGCCGCGCCAGGAAGCGGTCGAGCAGCCGGAACTCGTCCTCCGTCAGCTCGGGCGGGCCGGCCTCCACCAGCTCGGGCTCGCCGACCTCGGGCAGCGCCTGCAGCAGGCGCTCGGTGGGCCGGTCGCGTACCACCACCGTGCCCGCGGCGAAGTCGCCGGGGCGCTTGTGCGACTTATTAAGGAAAGCGGAGAGCAGGGCGGGGACGCCGGCGAACGCCAGACAGTCCACCAGTCGCACCAGGTTGCGCACCACCGCGGCCGTGAACGTGACCGCCCGGCCCGTATCCATCACGACGCGGATGCCGAGCGCCTGTTTGCCCGGTGTCCGGCCGCCGTTCAGACCCTCGAACAAGACGAAGTACGCCAGGTACAGCAGCACCATCATCGCGGGGCTGATCCACGGCGGCCCCTCGCCGAGCCGGGTTCCGGCGGTCAGCTCTGCCGCCGCGATGGCAAGCACCAGGACGATGACGAACACGAGCGCGGTGTCGAGCACCGCGGCCGCGGCCCGCGAGCCCACCCCCGCCAGCTCGAGATGGACATCTACGTGCTCGGGCGTTTCGATCCCGTGGCGCTCGCGCAGATCGAGCGGAGCCGGGCCTCGCGCAGCGGTGCTCACGTCCTCATCTTATCGCCAACCCCCGAGGGGAGCGAGTGGTGCATGCCTGACCTGCGGCCGATGGATATGGGCGAGATCCTCGACGGCGCGCTGAACATCTACCGGCGCCACTTCGGCCAATTCATGCGGCTGAGCATCCTCGTCGTCTGGCTCCCCACCGCAATGGTCGTGTATCTCAAGGTGCGCTTCAACGGCGACCCGACGGGCATCGTGACCTTGTTTCAAGACCACACGGCCGCGGTCATTCTGACCATCCTGGCGGTGGCGATCGTCTGGATCGCGTGCGCCCTGGTTCTGCAGGCGGGCACCATCAGCATCATCTCCGACTCGTACCTGGGCAAGGAACCGACCGTCGGGTCCGCGCTGCGGCTCGGTGGAGCGCGAATCGGCCCGCTGCTGTTGGTCGCCATCAGCAAGGGGCTGATCATCGTGCTCGTCTACATCGGCGGGGCGTTGGGCGTCGCGCTGCTGGCGTTGGTCGGCCGGCTGCTGGGCCAGGTGGGCTCCTTTCTGTTCGTCTTTTTCGGGGTGATCGGTGTGATCTGGCTGGTCATCTACGTGGCGTGCGCGTACGGCGTTACTTCGTCGGTCGTGGTGCTGGAGAGTCTCGACAGCTCCTTCGATGCGTTCGGCCGCTCGTGGGCCCTGACCAAGGGCGCGCGACTCAAGGTGTTCGGCACGGCGGTGGTCGCGTGGCTCATCGCGGCGCTGCTGCCGCAAGGTGCGGTGGGCGTCATCGCGGCGGCCGCCGGCCCGCAATCCGCGTCGCAGCCGATTCTGGTGGTCGTCTCGTCGCTGTTGAGCGTGGTCCTCGCTCCCATCCTCCCCTGCGCGCTCACGCTGCTGTATTACGACCTGCGCGTGCGCCGCGAGGCGTTCGACCTCCAGATCCTGGGCCAGCAGCTGGGGCCCGCCTGACCGCGACGCCCGCGGTTCTGTCGCAGGCGGGCGCGCCTGATTCGCTCGCGCGCGCGCTGCGCCAGGTGTTTGCGCGCCCGGAGTATCGCTGGACCGAGCAGCGCCACCCGCTGCGCTGGTTGAGTCACGCGTGGCGCTCGCTGCTCGAGTGGCTGGACCGCCTGAGTGTCGCGCATCCGGTCGCCATGCGCGTGTTCTGGGTGGTGCTCGTCGTGGTGTTGGTGGCGTTGCTCGCGCATCTGTCCTACACGGCGTGGGCCGTGTACCGGTCCACCGTGCGGCGGCCGGGGGTCGCCACCGGCGGAAGCGCGCCGCTGATCGCCGACGCGCGTGCCCATCTCGCGCGCGCCGACGCGCTGGCACGCGCGGGCCGCTACGCCGAAGCGCTGGCGCACCGCTTCATCGCGGTCGTGCTGGAGCTCGAACGGGCGAAGGCCCTCAAGTTCCACCCGTCCAAGACGCCCGCCGAGTATGTGGCCGAGGCGCGGCTCGACGACGCGGGCAAGGGCTTCTTCGCGGGGCTCGTGGCCAGTCTGTACCGCCATCTCTTCGGCGCCGAGCCCGTGGACGCCGTGGAGTACGCCGCGTTCGGTGATTCCGCGCAGCTCGTGACGCAGCATGTCTTACCGGGCTGAAATCGGCTTCGCGGCCGTCCTGGCGGTGGCGTTGGTGCTCGCCGCCGTCGCCGGCGGCCGCCAGCGAGTGGCGCCGCCCTCCTACGATCCCCGCACGTCCACGTACCTCGACGGGCCGTACGGCACCAAGGCGGTCTACGACGTGCTCATCGCGCTGGGCCGGCCCGTGGCGCGGCGGCGCACGCCGCTCTTCGACCTCGCGGTGGGCTCGCAGCGCGCGCCCGCGCTCGTGGCGGTGCTGGACCCCGCGATCGACCTGCAACCGGCCGAGGTCGACGCCGTGCGCGAATTCCTGCGCCGCGGCGGCGCGATCCTCGCCGCGGGAGACGGCGGCGGTATCCCGCGCTGCGCCGGTTGGCACGTGGGCACCTCGGGGAAGTTCCTGCTGGACAGCATCGCGGTGCGGGCGCCGCCGGACTTGGTGCTGCCGCCGACCGCCTACTACCTCGCGCCCGACACCACGTCGGCGGCCACGCCGGAGGCGCGCAAGCGGCGCCTGATCGCCACGGCGAACTCCGGCTGCCGCCGGTTCGTGCCCGCCGCCACCGACACGCTGCTCACGCGCAGCGACGGGCGGCCGGTGGCGTTACGTCTCACCTATCCGGGCGGCGGCCGGTTGACGCTGGTGGCCGATGCGGGCTACTTCCGCAACCGCGCCTGGAAGTCGACCGACGCGCCGCGCGTGGCGCTCGCCTGGCTGACGCCGCCACACGGCGGCCGCGTGATTTTCGACGAGTATCATCAGGGGTTCGGCGGCGGCGAATCGCCGGCGCGCGTGGTGTTCGCCTGGCTCGCGAGCACGCCCGCGGGCTGGGCCATCTTACAGCTCACCGCCGTCGGGCTGTTGCTGCTGGCGGTGTCGGCCGTGCGGTTCGGACCGGCGCTGTCGGTGATCGAGCGGCGCCGCCGCTCGCCGCTGGAGCACCTCGAGGCGCTCGGCGCGGGGCTCGAGTCCGCGGCCGGCACCGAGACCGCGCTGGAATTACTCATCGCGGGTCTGCGCCGGCGCCTGTCGCGCACGGGATACGTCAGCGACCGGCGCGGCGACCAGTACCAATGGCTGCGCTCGCTGGAGCTGGTGCTGCCGACGCCGCGGGGGCGGCGGGCGGTGCGCGAGCTGCAGCACATCTACAATCACCCCGGCGGCGGCGAGCGGGTACTCGCGGCCGCCAATGCCGTGGAGGACGTGTGGGAGGAACTTCGTCCGCAGACGACGCGCGCCGCATCCTAGCGGAGCTGCGCAAGGTGGTGTTGGGCCAGGACGGCGCGACGCGCGATGCGCTCGTGGGCCTCCTGGCGCGCGGCCACGTCCTGCTCGAGGGCGTGCCCGGCACCGCCAAGACGCTGCTGGTGCGCGCGCTCGCTTTGAGCCTGAACGTGAAGTTCGGCCGCATCCAGTTTACGCCGGACCTGATGCCCGCCGACATCACGGGCGTCTCGATCCTGTCGGGCTCGATGGAGTTCTCGTTTCGCCCGGGCCCGCTGTTCACCGATCTGCTGCTCGCCGACGAGATCAACCGCGCGCCTGCCAAGACGCAGGCCGCCCTGCTCGAGGCGATGCAGGAGCGGACCGTCACCGTGGACGGTAACAGCCATCCCCTGTCGGAGACGTTCACGGTGTTCGCGACGCAGAACCCCGTGGAGTTCGAGGGCACCTACCCGTTGCCCGAGGCCGAGCTGGACCGCTTCATGATCAAGGCGCTGGTGGGGTATCCCGCGGCCACGGTGGAGCAGGGCATTCTCGACAAGTACGTCCAGGGCTTCGAGGCCGACCGGCCCGCGACCTACGGCATCGCGCCCGTGACCGACGGTCGCGGTCTGGAAGCCCTGCGCAAGGCCGTCGAGGCGGTGCGTGTAGAGCCCAAGATCACGGCCTATATCACCGCGGTGGTGCGCGGCACGCGTGACGCGGCGTCGCTCACGCTGGGCGCGAGCCCGCGCGCCGGCGTATCGCTGCTCAAGGCGGCGCGCGCCGCGGCGCTGCTCGAGTCCCGCGACTACGTCATTCCCGACGATGTGAAGCAGCTCGCTCCCGGAGTCCTGCGGCACCGCATCACCGTCGCGCCCGAGCTCGAGCTCGAAGGCGTGACGCCCGATACCGCGCTCAAGGCCATCCTCGACAAGGTCGAGGTGCCGACCGCGTGAATCCGCTCGAGCTGCTGGCGGCGACGGCGGTCACGGGCGCGTTCTTCTTCGTGTGGTACCTGGTCGGGACCTACGCGGGGATCCTGTGGACGGCGCGGGCGCGGGCCCTGGCTGCGAGCTCGGCGGGGCTCGCCGTGCTCGGCTACTGGGTGCCGGAGGCGCTCGATGCGATGCTCGTCGCCGACGCCCTCCTGGTGGCGGCGGTGTGGTTCGACGCCCGGCGCGCCGTGCGGCCGGGTCCGTTCCTGGCGGTGGAGCGCGAGGCGCCGAGCGGCTTCTCCGTG
>DATLWA010000206.1:0-2749 GCA_035576905.1 Gemmatimonadales bacterium | reverse complement strand
CTCGAGGAGTGCCAGCAGATCGGCGCGACGGAAGCGGCGCTCACGCCGCCCGCCCACGCGGAAGCACGGCAGGCTGCCGTCATTGGTCCAGCGACGCAGCGATGCCGCGCTAACCTTGAGCAGCGCCGCCGCCTGGGTGATGTCCAACAGTTCGGGCTCGTGCACGTCGCCGACCTCAGGGAAACCCCGAGGGTGGCCTTCCCCTCGGTTGTTGAACAAAGTACAATAAAGTACACCAATGTCAAGAAAAACGTAGCATGGAATTGCGACATCTGCGCTACTTCGTCGCCGTGTCTGAAGAGAAGAGCTTCGTTCACGCAGCGCAGCGTCTGCGCGTCGCCCAACCGGCACTGTCGCGGCAGATCCGCGACCTCGAAGCCGAGGTGGGCGCGACGCTGTTCGAGCGCCTGCCCCGCGGCGTGCGCCTGACGGCCGCGGGCGAGGCGTTCCTGCCTGACGCGCGCAGCGCGTTGGCGGACGCGGCGCGCGCCATCACCAACGCTCGCGGCGCCGCCGAGCGACGCACCAGCGTGTTGCAATTCGCACACGGCGAGTTGGCGGGCTACAACGTGATGGTCGAGCGGCTGCTCGCGGCCTACCGCTGCGTGCATCCGCGCGCCGAGGTTCAGGTCACTTGTCAGGGCGACGGCGAGACGTTCGACGCGCTGCGCGAGGGCCGCGTGGATGTCGCCTGCATTTTCGCCGCGGAGTGGCCGGTCGCGGGGTTCGGCGCGCACCGCTTGATCGACTGCTCCGTCACCGGCGTGCTGATGCCGGCGGGCCACCCGCTCGCGCAGGCGCCCACGGTCCGCTTGGCCGATCTCCACGACCTCACGTGGCTGCAGTCGGGGCCGCAGCGCTGGCCGGGGTTCATGACGACGCTGGAGCGGGCACTGCGGGAGCGCGGTCTGGTACCGCGGCGCCTCGAGGAGCGCGCCAGGGGAGTGCCGGCCGCCAACATGCAGATCGCCGCGGGCAGCGCATGGTCCCTGGTGACCGAAACAGTGGCGGCGCCGTACCGCGACAGCGGGTCGACGGCGATCGTGTACCGGCCGATCACCGAGCCACCGATTCCCTGCTGGCTGGCGCTCGTCTGGCAGGAGCCGGCGCGGCCCGGCGTCCAGGACCTGGTCCGCGTGGCCAAGGATATGGGGCTGGCGAGTCGCAACCCGCGGTAGCTGTGGTCTCTTGCAACAGGTTACGGGATTCCCTGACCCCCCTCCCCGCACCCGGCGCCTGGCCCCAGAATTGCCCTCCCTGAAGGTGTCCCCTTCGAGCGCCCTATGACCAGCTGGCAGGACTCTTGGACTTTCCGGATCGTGGACCAGGACACGGGTACCGCCGTGGCCGGGGTTCCGGTCACGGTATTGGCCGAGGGTAAGGGCGACGGCGGCTACTGGGTGAGCGATGCGGACGGGCTGGTCCGCATCCCCAAGACCGACCACCCGCGGTTGCGGCTGCGAGTGGGCCTGCGCAACGAAGAGGCGATCGAGCTGGACGCGCGCGTGTTGGGCGACGACCCGATCGCACTCGCGGCGCCGCGCGGCATGCCGCTGGTGGCTCCCGAGTCGCCGGCGCGCGCATCGGGCGCGTTCTCCGCCCCCGCCCCTGCGGCTGCCGCTGCTTCCTCCCGTTCCCCCGGACACATCCAACGCTTCGCGCGCATCGCCGTGCTGCCCGACGACCAGGACATCGTCACGATTCCCGATCCGGCATTGGTGGGCGGCGTCGGTGCGCCGGCCGAGCCCGGCGCAATGCGCTATGGGCTCTTGCTCGAGGCCGATGCGGTGTGGCAGTCGCAGGGTGCGCAGGCGGGCGAGGTACTCTATAGCGTGTCGGTCGGTCCGGGCGACGAAGTGAAGCTCGCGGTCTCCGACGGCCGCTGGCGCAAGAAGCCCGACGCGCGCGAACGGCCGTTGCAGATCGTCGCCAAGATGGTGGCCGCTCGGCAGCTGGCCGACAGCATGGACGCCTTGCCGCTCGACCCCTGCATCGCGAGCGATCTCGAGTCCGTCGCGGGCGACACCGTGCGACTGTTGGCCGAGCGCTGCGTGCGCGCGGGCGAAGCGCTGCGGCGCAGGCCGCTGGGTGTCACCGAGCTGGCGGGTGATGCGCCGGCCGGCTCATCGGTCAAGACCGTGCGCAACATGCGCTCGGAAGGCGTGCTGACGTACCACGTGGTGGAGCCCGTCGAGCGCTACCAAGTGATCGAGCGCACGCCGCGGCTCCGCCCGGCGATGCTGGTGCCGTTCCGCCTGCCCAACATCGCCACGCGCGACGTGGTGAAGCGCTTCGGTCACGCGCTGCGGCGCGCGGTACTAGATCGCGCGTTCGGGCCCGACATCGATCAAGTCTTGAACGACCAGGCCTCGGCCGAAACCGAGCGCCGCCTCTACGAGCACATCGCTTCGCACCTTCCTTATTACTCGGCCACGATCATCGCTGCCGGCGATCCCGCCGAGCGGTTCTTCGCGCTCGCGAAGCTCAAGGATCCCCAGGGCCGCCCGCTCACCGACGTGATCGAGAACATCGTGGTGGGTCGGGTGGGCAACTACGTCGCGTTCCCCCTGCGCTCGGTCGACCTGGCACCGATGGCGTGGCACAAAGTGCTCGCGGCCGACGCGGTGCGCAGCGTGCGCGCGTCGCAGGAAATAACCGTGACGCTGCCGGTGCCGGGTGTGTGGTTGAGATCCGAGCTGTTCCCGGCCGAGGTGCGGAAAGCGGAGGAGAAGGAAGTTGGGGAGGTTGG
>DATLWA010000205.1:0-4758 GCA_035576905.1 Gemmatimonadales bacterium | reverse complement strand
GGCAGATGTACCCGACGTTGATCCGGGCGAGGGAGTTCGCCGGCTCCTTCATCAGGACCTTCTGGAAAGTCTGGAGCGCGTCGTCGTAGTCCTCGTGCAGCATCTGCGCCCAGCCCAGCAACGACTCGGCCTGCGTTTCGCCGGGCGAGAGCTGCAACGCTTTCTTCAGGGCCTGGATGGCGCCGGCGTGGTCGCCGAGTGAGATCAGGCTCCAGCCCTTTTCGATGTAGGTCGAAGCGCCGATGTGGTCGGCGTGGACCGCGGGGCGCGTGCCGGTGAACTCGGGGGCGGCGGCTTCCTGGGTCGACGCGGCGACCTGCTTGTACTTCTCGACCAGCTGGCGGATGTCTTCCTTGAGCGTTCCCAGCTCGGTGATGAGCCCGTCCACCTGCTTGAAGAACGCGATGATCTCGCGCTTCACCGCTTCGCGCTCGGCCCCGGCGGCGCCGACGTGGTCGAGCTTCCGGGCGATGGCCTCGAACTGCGCGCGCAGCGCCGCGACCGGGGAATCCGTCATCGGGCTTTCGCCTTCTCCTTTTCCTTACCTGCCGCGTGGGTCTCCATCGCGGTGTCGAGCCCCAGCTTCTCCTTGGACGTGAGCAGCCGGCCCGTGTTCAACACGATCAGCGTCCGCTTGTCGCGCACCACCAGGCCCGTGATGTATTCGGCCGCCAGGCCTTTGACGATCGACGGCGGCGCGGCGACGTCGGTGGCCGCCACCTGGACCACTTCGGTGACTTGATCGACGATCACGCCGATCTTGGCGCCGTCGTGCTCGAGAATCACGGTGCGGGTGTCGTCCTTGAGCGGCGCCGGGCAGCTCAGCCGCTTGCGCAGGTCGACGATCGGAATGGCGGCACCCTGGTACTCCAGGACGCCCTCGAGATAGTCCGGCGCTTTGGGCAGCGGCTGCGGCGCCTCGTAGCGGAGGATGCGCTCCACCTGGAAGATGTTGAACGCGAAATCCTGCCCGCCCACGCGGAAGGCGACGAGTTGAACGTCTTCGCCGGCAGTCATCCGATGCGGTCCCCCAGCGCGTCCAGATCGAGGATGGGAATGAGTCCGCTGTCGCGGCGCGCCACGCCGACGGCCCACGGCAGATGCTCACCCCCGGGCACGGGGAGCGCGGCCTCGCGCACCACCTCGTCGGCGTCGTCCACTTCGAACGCCACCACGCGGCTCCCCAGCTCCACCAGCACCGCGGCGCGCCCCTTCTCGGCCGGCGCGCCGCGATCACCCAACAGCGCCCCCAAGTGAATCAGCGGCACGAGCCGGCCGCGCAACGGCGTCAGCCCGCGCACGGCCGCCATCGAGCGCGGCACGTCCATCACGGCGCCCAGGTCGCCCACCTCGAGCACCCGCGCCAGCGGCAGCCCGTATGCCTTGCCCTCGGCGTGCACCAGCAGGTAACCGCCGCGGTTCACGAGCGCCCCGTCCCGCGCCGCACCAGCTCCACGGCGACGCGCTCGGCAATCTGGTCGAGCGGCAGCACTGCGTCTACTCCCCCGGCCTGCACCGCCGCGCCCGGCATGCCCGCCACGACCGACGTTTCCTTGTTCTGGGCGAGGCCGCCGCCGCCCGCGTCGTGGATCGCGCGCAGGCCGTCGGCCCCGTCGCGGCCCATGCCGGTCAGCACCACCCCCACGCTGCGCGCGCCGAACACCTGCGCCACCGAGCGGAACAGCGGATCGGCGGCGGGGCGTACACCCCACAGCGTCGGCTCCTGGCTCAGCCGGAGGATGGGACCGTCTTCGCTCGTCACCACACGCATATGATAATCGCCGGGCGCCACGTACGCCGTGTCGGCGACGATCGGCGTCGCGTCGTCGGCCTCGACCACGCGCAGCGCGCTCATCGAGTCCAGCCGCTCGGCGAGGCTGCGGGTGAACTTCGCGGGCATGTGTTGGACGATCAGCACGGCCGCACCACGTCCGGTGGGCAGCTTGGGCACCACCTCGGCCAGCGCGCGCGGACCGCCGGTCGAGGCCGCGATCGCCACGACGATCTGCGCGCGGCGGCGCAGCCCGGTGTCGGGCGGGTGTACCGCCACGGGCGGCCGCGCCATCACCCGCACGCGCGTCACGTCGGCCGCCAGCGCGCGCCGCACGGCCTCGATCAGCCGCGGCCCCAGCTGCGCCAGCGCGGCGCGGCCCGTCTCGTCGGGCTTCGCCACGATCTCGACGGCGCCGAGCTCGAGGGCACGGATCGCCGCGGCGGTGCCGGGGCCGGCGTGGGCGCTGACGACGACGATGGGCCGCGGCGCCTCCGACATGATGTACCCGATGGCGCCCAGCCCATCGAGTTCGGGCATCTCCAGGTCCATCGTGACGACATCGGGCTGGTACTGGTGGATCTTGCGTACGGCATCGAAGCCGTCGCGCGCGGTGGCGACGACGCGGAACGGCCCGTCGCTCCCTTCCCCGCCGCTCAGCACATCCACCAGCACGCGTCGCATCAGCGCGCTGTCGTCCGCGACGAGGATGGAGGGCTTCGACTCAGATGACATACTCGTCCATGCCCACGGAGCGGATCGCCACCCGCCCGTCGGCGATCGCGAAGCGCACCGACCGCCCCGCCGAGCCGCCCACCGCTTCGGCGACGAGCGGCAGGCCCGCCGCGTGCAGGGCGCTGCGGGCCGCCACCACGTTGCGCTCGCCCATCTGGATCGAGCCGGGCGTCATCAGGGCGGCGAACATGCTGGCGCCGCCGGCGAGCTTCGCCACGAGGCGGCGGCGGTCGGCGCCGAGCGCGCTCAGCCGTTCGAGCATCAGCGGCACCGCGGTCTCGGGGAACTTGGCGAGGTTGGCCGTGTCGCGCGCGAGACTCTTGGACGGCAGCAGGATGTGCGCCATCGCGCCGACGCGCGCCGCGGGGTCGTGCAGCATGATGGCGACGCACGAGCCGAGGCCGAGCGTCACGATGACCGCGTCGTCGCCCTCGGCCGCCCAATCGGCCACGCGCACGATGACTTCACGCGGCGCCGCGGCCTTCGCCTTCACGCGATCCTCCGATAGATCCGCTCGCGCGGATCTTCGAGCTTGAGGCGGTCGCGCGCGGGGCCGAACAGCGTCTCGACCTTGCCCAGCACCAGGATGCCGTCCGGCACGAGCGCGTCGGTGAACAGGGTGAACAGGCGCTCCTGCGTGGGCCGGTCGAAGTAGATCACGACGTTGCGGCAGACGATCACGTCGTACGGCGCGTGCGGCGCCCGCTCGCGCAGCATGTCGTGCTTGATCACGGACACGATGCCGCGGACGGCGGGCAACGGCTCGTGCGGCGGCAGCGGGGTGAAGTAGCGGGTCTTGAGCGCGGGGGGCATTTCGTCGAACGCCGTCGCCGGGTACTGCGCCGTGCGGGTGCGCTCGAGGCTGACGCGGTCGATGTCCGTCGCGTCGATGTGCGCGCGGGCCAGCCAGTCGGGCTGGCGGGCGGCGCGCGCCGCCTCCGCGAGCACGACCGCGATGGTGTAGGGCTCTTCGCCCGAGGCGCAGCCCGCGGACCAGACGTTGAGGCGGCCCTGGCGGGCGGCCCAGCGCGCGGCGAGGTACGGCTCGGCCAACGCCTTCCACGTGTCGGCGTTGCGCCAGAACTTGGTGACGTTGATGGTGAGCGCGTCGAGCAGCGCGTCGTACTCGTGCTGATCGCCGTCGAGCAGCGCGCTGTAGTCGCGGAACGTGTGGGCGCCGCGCGCCCGCATCCGCACCGCGATGCGCCGCCGCAGACACTTGTCCTTGTAGCCGCCGCAGCACAGGCCGCGATCCCGCGAGATTTTCTCGAGCAGCGCCCGGAAGGCCTGTTCGTCCTGCTCCACCGTCACGACAAGGCGCTCAAGGTTTCCAGATTGGCGCGCACCAGCTCGTGGCGCGGGTTGAGCTCCAGCGCGCGGCGCCAGAACTGCGCCGCCTGGTCGCGCTCGTTTCGCTTGTACGCGATGTTGCCGAGCTTGAAGTAGATGTCGTCGCCGAGGTCGGGGCTGAGCTCGATCGCGCGATTGTAAGCGTCCCACGCTTCGTCGTAGCGCGATGCGCGGTAGGCGAGGTCGCCCAGATTCTTGGACAGCTGCGGCAGCGACGGCTCGTCGTGCCGCGCGTTCCGCACCAGCTCCTCGGCCGCCGGCAGCTGGCCGCTGAGCTCCTGCAGCACCGCCAGGTTGTTGCGCAACGTGCCCGACGTGGGGAACGCCTTCGCGCCCGCGACGGCGAGCGTCTCGGCTTCTTCCAAGTCGCCCGCCGACGCGGCGACGAGCGTGCGCGCCCAGTACCAGATGGCCGGCAGCTGCTCGCCGTACAGCTCGCGCGCGCGGTCGAGCCGCCCCGCCGCGGCCTGGAGGTCGGCGCGCTTGAGCGCCACCACGCCCCAGTTGAGATAGACGCGCGCGTCGGTCTTGGCGCGGGCGGCGGCTTCGGCGTAGGACTGCTCCGCATCGTCCAGGCGGCCGAGGTGCTCGTAGGCGAGGCCCAGGTTGTGCAGCACGGCGGGCCGGCTGCCGCCCTTCTCCGCCGCCTGGCGCAGCGCGTCCATCGCCTCGCGCCAGCGCGCCAGCTTGAGCGATACCAGCCCGATGTAGAAGTGGGCGTTGGCATCGGACGCCCGCAGCTCCGCCACGCGGCGGAACTCGCGCACCGCCTCGTCCAGCATGCCGGTCTTGTAGAACGCGACGCCGAGGTTGCGGTGCTCGTCGACGCGCGCGTCGGTGACGTGCTCGTCTTCGGCCGCCGCGGTGCGCCCGGCGCGATGCACGAAGCCCGCGGTGATCAG
>DATLWA010000204.1:0-19215 GCA_035576905.1 Gemmatimonadales bacterium | reverse complement strand
ACCGTAGGCCGAGTCGAGTCCGATGAAGTCGGGATAATAAGGATAGGCGTGATAGGCGGCGAAGTAGCCCGCCGGGTCGGCGGCGGTGACCCGCACGCGCATCGCGTCGAGCGTGACACCGTCGTTTGCGTACTCCTTGAGACGCGGGTTGGGCGGGAAGCCGTAACGGCGCCGGAGCGCTTGCTCCTCGGCGCGTCCCGGCTCGGTCACATGCGAGAGCGGGTCGAGCGTGGGCCACGTGACGTAGGCGATCGGCCGTTGCGCGTGATACACATCCCACTCGTATGCCAGCAGCGTGTCGCACTGCTGCGCGAGCCAGACGTCCGTGGCGGTTCCCGAGTCCACGGCCAGGAAACGGCCGGCGAAGCGCGTGCGGTCCCTGTGCAGGGAGTCGTACGCTTGCAGCGATTGCGGCTCCCACTCGCGACCGACCAGCCAGGCGAGCGTGCGCGCCGAGACGTCCGCCGTATAGCGGCCCCAGGCGTGGCCCGGCCGCCGCGGCAGGCGCGCGCGACCGTGCACGACGTCGGCGGCGCGCCGCAGCTCGGCCACGAATCCCGCGCGAAAGGCCGGCGCATCGTAGGCGTTGTGGGGCGGTAATTCGGTCCACACGCCCTGCACCAGCCACAGCGGCTGGTCGGGGTGATCGCCGTTCCATTGGGCGAGCGCGCGGTAAAACGCGGGCGGCAGGATCGTGTACAGGCGCACGACGTTGGCGTGCGCACCCGCCATCAGGGCGAGCCAACGCGCGTACGTCGAATCGTCGGTGGGGAAGTCCGCGGGGAACTTGCCGGGCAGCGCGGCGCCAAGGTTGATCCCCTGGACGTACAGGCCGGACCAGGCCGGGCCGGTCCGGACCTCGAAGCGCTCACCCGACACACGTGCGGGGATCGTTGCGGTGTCGGGGCGGGCCCGGCGGGGCGGCGTCACGCCGGCGCCGAGGTCGAGCAGGGCCTCCTCGGCGTCGGCGTAGTCGGGGGCGATCCGCAGCGCGCGCCGGAACGCCGCGGTGGCGTCGTCACGGCGGCCCAGGCGGCGGGAGGCGAGGCCGAGACCGGTCCAGGCGTCGGCGTCGGCCGAATCGGCGCGCAGCGCCCGCCGCAAGGTCGCGCTCGCGGCGTCCCAGCGCCCGAGGCGCAACTGCGCGAATCCCAGGCCGGTGGCGGCGCCGCGCGCCCCCGGACAGAGGGAGTCGGCCCGCGCAAAGAGGGCGGCCGCGTCCGTGGCGGCGCCGCCGCGGTAGGCGCGCCAGCCGGAGTCGACCGCCGCCCGCGCCGACGTTTCGTTGGGACAGGCGGCTTGGACCACCAGCGCCAGCACGAGAGGAGTCACCACGCGAGAATATACGATTACATTCCTCGTCCCATGACTTTGGCCCATAATCTCGGCTTCCCGCCGCTGGGCGCCGCCCGCGAGCTGAAGCGCGCCACCGAAGGCTATTGGAGCGGCAAGACGTCCCGCGCGGACTTGCTGGCGACCGCCGCCGGCCTGCGCGCCCGGCATTGGACGCTGCAGCGCGACGCCGGGCTCGACCTCGTTCCCGTCAACGACTTCTCGCTCTACGACCGCATGCTCGACGCGTGCGCGCTGGTCGGCGCCGTGCCCGCGCGCTACGGCTGGACCGGCGGCGACGTGGACCTCGACACCTACTTCGCGATGGCGCGTGGGGTGCAGGGCAAGGGTCGCGACGTGGTGGCGATGGAGATGACGAAGTGGTTCGACACCAACTACCACTATCTCGTCCCTGAGCTGGAGGCGAACCAGACGTTCCGGCTCGCTTCGCAGAAGCCGTTCGACGAGCTCGCCGAGGCCAAGAAGCTCGGGCTGGCGGCGAAGCCCGTCCTGATCGGCCCGGTGACGTTCCTGCTGCTCGGCAAGGCGCACGGCAAAGGGTTCGATCGCCTGTCGCTGCTCGAGCGGCTGCTGCCGGTGTACGGCGACCTGATCGCGCGGTTCGCGAAGGCGGGCGCGTCATGGATCCAGCTGGACGAGCCGTGTCTGGCGTTGGACCGCACGCCGGCGGAGCTCGCGGCGTATCGCACCGCGTACGCACAGCTCGCGAAGCATGCCGGGCCCGCCAAACTGCTCCTGGCGACCTACTTCGCCGGCCTTGACGACAACGCCGCCACCGCACTGGGCCTGCCGGTGCAGGCGCTGCACGTCGACCTGGCGCGCGCGCCGGCGCAGCTCGACGCGCTGCTGGCGCGCTGGCCGGCCGACAAGATCCTGTCGGCGGGCGTGGTGGACGGCCGTAATATCTGGCGGGCTGATTTGTCCGCGGCACTCAAGCCGCTGCAGCGAGCCAAAGAAAAGCTCGGGCCGGACCGCGTGTGGGTGGCGCCGTCCTGTTCGCTGCTGCACGTGCCGATCGATTTGGACCAAGAGACGCGCCTCGACGCCGAACTGAAGACCTGGCTCGCGTTCGCCAAGCAGAAGTTGGCGGAGGTCGTCACGCTCAAACGTGCGCTCGCCGCCGGGCCCAAGGCGGCGGCGGACGCGTTCGCCGCGAGCGATCGCGCGGCGGCGGACCGCCGCACGTCGCCGCGGATTCACAGCGCCGCGGTGGCGCAGCGCGTCGCCGCGGTCACCGCGAGCGACGTGAAGCGGCAATCGCCCTACGCGGTGCGGCGGGCGCAGCAGCTGCCGCTGCCGCCCTATCCCACGACCACCATCGGCTCGTTCCCGCAGACGCTGGACGTGCGCGCCGCGCGGCGCCGCATGCTCGACGGCAAGATGACCGCCGCGGAGTACGACGCGTTCATCGGCGAGCAGATCACCAAGACGCTGGCGCTGCAGGAAGACCTGGGGCTCGACGTGCTGGTGCACGGCGAATTCGAGCGCAACGACATGGTCGAGTATTTCGGCGAGCAGCTGGCGGGGTTCGCGTTCACCGAGCACGGCTGGGTGCAGTCGTACGGCTCGCGCTACGTGAAGCCGCCGATTATTTACGGGGACGTTTCACGACCGCAGCCCATGACCGTGCGGTGGAGCCGCTTCGCGCAGGAGCACACGTCGAAGCCGGTCAAAGGGATGTTGACGGGACCGGTGACCATCCTGCAGTGGTCGTTCGTGCGCGACGATCAGCCGCGCGCCGCGACCGCGGCGCAGCTGGCGCTCGCGATCCGCGACGAGGTGCAGGATCTCGAGGCCGCGGGCATTCGCGTGATCCAGATCGACGAGCCGGCGCTGCGGGAAGGCATGCCGCTGCGGCGCGCCGATTGGGCGGGCTACCTCGAATGGGCGGTGCGCGCATTCCGGCTCGCCACGAGCGGCGTGACCGACGCGACGCAGATCCATACGCACATGTGTTACAGTGAGTTCAACGACGTGGTGCGCACCATCGCGCAGATGGACGCCGACGTGATCTCGATCGAGAACGCGCGCTCGGGCTCGGAATTGCTGCAGGCGTTCCAGAGCTACAAGTACCCGAACGAAATCGGCCCGGGCGTTTACGACATCCATTCGCCGCGCGTGCCGAGCACCGCGGAGATCGTCAAGCTGCTGGAGGCGGCACGCGCGGTGTTGGCGGATCGCCAGATCTGGGTGAACCCCGACTGCGGACTGAAGACGCGCGGCTGGGAGGAAACCTTGCCGGCGCTGAAAAACTTGGTCGCGGCTGCGAAACAACTGCGGGAACGCGCTGGCTGCTGACCGCGGTGTTACATTGAGACCTATGGACGCTGACATCAAGATCACCGCCGAGCCCATCGACTCCGGCCGCTGCAAGTTCCTGGTGAGCGTGCCGGTGACGCCGGGCGGTGTGCGCCGCTTCACGACGGTGGATGAGGCCAAAGACTCGCCACTGGTGGCGCAGATCTTCGCGATTCCCGGCGCGCACGTCTCGGAAGTGATCGTCTCGGGGAACCTGGTGACGGTGGTGAAGAGCGATCAGGCGCCGTGGCCCATGGTGGGGAAGGAAGTGGGCAAGGCGATCCGCGCGGCGCTCGCCGGCGCCACGCCGCCGGTCGCGGTGAAAACCGCGCCAGCCAACCCCGGCGACGACGACGCGCTGTACGACCGCGTCGCCCAGCTGTTCGAGGACGAAGTGAATCCCATGGTGGCGCGCCACGGCGGCCGCGTCGAGCTGATCGACGTGCAGGATGCCGTGGTGATGCTGCGGATGGGCGGCGGCTGCCAGGGCTGCGGCATGGCGGACGTGACGCTGCGCCAGGGCATCGAGGCCATGCTGAACCGCCACATCCCCGAGGTGAAGGGGATCGTGGACATCACCGATCACGGCTCGGGCGCGAACCCCTACTTCGCGGCCGCGAAGAAGTAGCCTGCCCCGCCTCCTTCTTCTTCTTCCTACCGCCACCTACCGCGCCACAGCATTCGTCGAGGCCGCCCGCGCGGTCGGCGCGGACGTGACGGTCGCCTCCGAAGAACCCAGCACATTTCAGGACGCCGAGCCCGCCAACCTCGTCACGCTCGAGCTGTCCGATCCCGCACGTGCCGCTGAGCAGGCGCGGGATTTCGCGAAGCAGCATCCGCTCGATGGCGTGCTGGGCGTGGACGACGACACGGCGATCGTCGCCGCGGCGATTGCCACCCGCCTGAAGCTCCGCGGTAATCCCGAACGCGCGGCGCTCGCGGCGCGCGACAAGCACCTGCAGCGGGTCACGCTCGCCCAGGCGGGGGTTCAGGTGCCAGGGTTCTTCTTGCATATGCTCGCGGAGCCGCCGGACGGCGTGGCGGCGACCGTGCGCTACCCGTGCGTGATCAAGCCGCTGCGGCTCGCGGCCAGCCGCGGTGTGATCCGCGCCGACGACCCGCGCGCGTTCGTGGCTGCGCAGGCTCGGCTGGCGGCGATCCTCGCGCAGCCCGACATCGCGGGCTGTGGGGAATGGGCCGAGCAGTATCTCGTAGAAGATTTCGTTGGCGGGCCGGAAGTCGCGCTCGAAGGTCTCGTCATTGCCGGCCGGCTCCACGTGCTCGCGCTCTTCGACAAGCCCGATCCCCTGGACGGTCCGTTCTTCGAAGAAACGATCTACGTCACGCCGTCGCGTCTGCCCGCGGCGGCCCAAACGGCGATCGCCGACTGCGCCCAAGCCGCGGTGACGGCGCTCGACCTGCGTGAGGGGCCGATCCACGCCGAGCTGCGCTGGAATAAGGGGGCGTGGCTGATCGAGCTGGCGGCGCGGCCCATCGGCGGGCGGTGCAGCGCGGCCCTGAAGTTCGGGGATGGAGTGACGCTGGAAGAGCTCATCGTACGGCATGCGCTCGGCCTGCCCCTGCCGTCACTCCAACGCGAGGCGCGGCCCAGCGGCGTGATGATGATTCCCGTGCCCCAATCCGGTGTGTTGCGCGAAATCCAAGGCCAGACCGCCGCGGCGCGCGTCCCGGGCATCGACTCGGTGCAACTGACCGTCGCGCCGGGACAAACGCTCGTCGCGTGGCCGGAGGGGTCGCGCTACGTAGGGTTCATCTTTGCCCACGGTGATGCGCCGCAAATGGTGGAGGCGGCGTTGCGCGCCGCACATCGACAGATCGAGCTTGTGATCGAGCCACCCCGCGACTAGGTTCGCCGCTGTGCGCGTCAAACGAATCGCGCTGGCGACCGCGACTGTGGTTGGCATGGCGGCGCTGTCGGTCATCTGGGCCGCGCGCCAACGCCCGGGGACCGATTTCTACGCGAAGTGGATAGCGGGTCGCTGGTTCTTCACCGGCCATCCCCTCTATGTCCACGTTCCGGGCCTGCGCGACGCCACGTATCCGCCGTTCGCCGCCTTCGCCTTTCAATTGTTCGCGCTGTTTCCCCTCAAGGCCGCCGCGGCCTTGTTCTACTTCGCCAACCTCGTCTTCATCCCTGTCGCCGTGCTCCTCACACGCCGCGTTGCGGATGCCTACTGGCCGGGCCGCAACCAGGCCCGTTGGCCGCTCGTGGCGGCCATCGTGTTATCGGCGCAGTTCATTCTGAACAACCTCAACCTCATCCAGATCGATCTCGGCTTGTTCGTGCTGGTGCTCGCGGGCCTTGCGTGGTACGCGGAGGGACGGGACGTGCGGGCGGCGACAGCCCTGGTGCTGGCGGCCGCGATCAAGCTCATCCCGATTTTCTGGGTCGGCTGGCTGGTGCTGCGCGGACGCCGGCGGGCGGCGCTCGCGGTCCTGCCGCTGGGCGCCGCCTGTTTGCTCCTGCCGGTGGCGGAACGGGGGCCGCGCCAGGGCGTGCAAGACCTCAAGGACTTCTACGGTTTCGTGTTGCAGGGATTCCAGCACGGCCGGGTCATCATGACCTACACCAACCAGGATCTCAACGGAGCGGTCTACCGGCTGCTGCGGCCCTCGGCCGACTCCACCGACCGCGACTATCGGTTGCTCGCCGCGTCGGAGGCCACGGCGCAGACCGTGTACCGCGCGGGCGCCGGCCTCCTGCTCGCCGCGTTCTTCGGTGTGTTGATCTGGCTGCGGCTCCGGGGCGCGCCGGTGACGATGTTCGAGCTGGCCGGCGTCTTCCTGATCGGACACCTGCTGTCCGCCATGACGTGGAAGTCGCACCTCGTGACTCTGCTGTTCGTGCTGTATCCGTTCCTAGCGCTGCCGTTCCGCGAGCTGCCGCGCCCGCTGCGCTGGAGTGTGTACGCGGTCCTCGCGCTCGCCGCGGTCGTGGGGCTGACCGGGCGCGACGTGGTGGGCGACACGCTACATCACGCGATCGGCGGCTACAGCCTCATCGCGTGGATGATGGTCGGGCTGTTCGCCTTGTCGCTGGGGCTGGCGGTGCGCTTCGCGCGTCAGCCCGCCGCCGGTCCCCTAGACCTTGTGAATACCGATCGCGCTTAGGTGCACGTCGAGGTTGTGGTTCACGCGGTAGCCCACGATTCCCGCCACGTCCAGATCGCTCGCCTTCGCCGTGTAGACCGCCTTGCCGTTCACCGAAAACGTCACGGTGCCGTCCTTTACCAGCACTGAGAGCTCGTTGGTCGCCTTGCCGGTGGCGCTGTCGGCCTTCGCCACGGCGTCGTTCGCCACCCAGCCACCGCGCTCACCGGTGGTCACCACGGCCGTCGAATCGCCGATGCGGCGCTTCACCAGGAACTTGCCGTCCTGACGGACCTCGAAATACGTGTAGCGCTGGTTCTTGCCGTCGAGCCCGGAGCCGCCCAGGAACAGCCCGTACGCCTCGGGATGCATCGGGGCCTTGGTCTGCGTGAACGTGGCGACGATGTGGTAATTGCCGTTCGCCACGTCCTGGTCGCGCCAGAAGATCGCCGCCGGTCCCATGGTCGCATGGAAGCCGTCGCCCATCGCCACGAACTTCACTTCGGTGAGCGAGGGCGCCGCGTTGCTGCGGCGGTCCACGTCGGTGCGGCCGTGCCAACCCGTGGCAACCCCGCCGCCTGCAACTTTGTTATTGGGGTCGTCCATGCCCTGCGCGGCGAGGCGGATGGTGGGGACAATGAGAAGCGCCAGGGCGGCGAGGGCCGGAAATGCCTTGCGGATCATGGGAATGGCTCCTGTAGGGGAACAACACTAGCTTCGGAATCCAAGTGACACAGCCAAAACGTCTTAGTCAAGAGGAAGAGCGCCGGCTGCTCGCCCGCCTCAGGGCGCGGGACGAGGAAGCCCTGGCGGAGTTATACGACGAACTCGCGCCGTGGGTCCTTGGTCTGGCCTTTCGCATCCTGCAGGACGACGACGAAGCCGAGGAAGTGGTGGGCGACGTGTTCACGCAGGTGTGGCGACATGCCGACCGGCACGACGCCCGCCGTGGTCCGCTGGTGCCGTGGATCCTGTCGATCGCGCGCAATCGCGCGCTCGATCTCCTGCGGCGGCGGCGGCGGTGGTGGCACAAAGCGGAACGCTGGCAGCGCGCCCGCGACACCGACGACGGCGGCGTGACGGCGGCTGCGGGCGCGGCCGAGGCGTCGGTGCCGGGGTTCCCGGTGCACCGTGAAGTGCATCAGGCGCTCGCGGCGCTGCCCGAGGACCAACGGCGAGTGGTGGCGCTCGCGTATTTCGAAGGACTGTCGCACTCGGAGATCGCCAAGCGGCTCGACGTGCCGCTGGGCACGGTGAAGACCCGGATGCGCATCGCGCAAGGCAAGCTGGCGGACGCGTTGCAGCACTTGAAGGACTGGTGGACATGAGCGACTGGCTGGGGATGGGCGCCGCACCGCGGACACCGCGCTCCGGAATGAAGGAGCGGGTGCTGGCGCGCGCCCTGGCGCCCCGGCGCTGGTCGCGACGCACGCTGGCGCTGGCGGCGAGCATCGTGCTGGTGCTCGCGGCCGGCGGCTATTGGAGCGTGCGGACGGTGCGCGGCCTGCGCGACGAAGTGGCGCAGCTGTCGGGTGCGCTGGACCGATATCGCGACACCCTGAACACGTTCCTGCGCAGCCCCGCGTCGCACATTCTCTACGCCCCCGTCACCACCAACGGCCGCCTCGGCGCCGTCACGATTCTCACCGACTCCGTGTCGCGGCGCTGGCTGGTGCGTTGCGAGGGGCTCGCGCCCAACGAGGCGGACGAGACCTATCAGCTGTGGTATTTGACCGACCAGGGGCCGCGCGCAGCGGGACTGATGCCGATGATGACGTCGGACCCGATGACCATGACGCTCGAGGTGCCGGCGGATTCAGCGCGAGTGACCGGCGTGGCGATGAGTATCGAGCCGCGCGACGGGTCGACCAAGCTGTCGGGGCCCGTGGTGTTCCGGATGAGTCTCTAGTCTTACTTCCCGCCGGCGATCTCGTGGACCGTCAGTAAGTCGAGGATCTTGAGCCGCCGCTTGCCCACGGGCAGGGCGATCGTGACGGCCTCGCCCACCTTGTGGCCCATGAGTGACTTGCCAAGCGGCGAGGCCATCGAGATGGACATCTCGTCGCCCGCGTCTTCGCCGTCGATGAACTCGCCCAGCGTCAGCGCGTACACTTCCTTCTGTTTCGTATCGAGATCCTGCACGGTCACGCGCGAGCCGAAGCCGACACTGTCCTTGGGAATGTCCGCCTCGCGCACGTCGGAGAGCTTGGAGAGCCGCAGCCGCAAATGGTGCACCCGCGCCTGCGCGAAGCCCTGGCGCTCGAGCGCCGCCTTGTACTCGGAGTTCTCGCGCAGGTCGCCGTGGGCGCGCGCCTTCTCGATCTCCTTCGGCAGCGTGAAGTTGATCTCGTAGTTGAGGCGCTCGACTTCGGCCTGGAGCTTCTCTTTCAGGGCTTCGATCATGGAGGGAATCTAGACATCTAGCCGTCTAGCCGCCTAGCCATCTATCCTTTCTCCCATGCCGCTCAACATCCGCACCTACCACGAGCTGACCGAAGCCGACCGCTCCGGGCTCGGCGCGCAGGTCGGCGCGCAGCGCCGGCGGGTGGCCGAGCGGCTGGCGTCCGTGCAACGCATCGTCGCGGTGATGAGCGGCAAGGGCGGCGTGGGCAAGAGCTTCGTTACGGCGGGCCTGGCGCGGGCGCTGGCGCGCGCGGGCCGCCGCGTCGGTGCGCTCGACGCCGACTTGAACGGCCCCACGCTGGCGCGATTGCTCGAGGCCCGCGGACCGCTCGCGGTGACCGCCGGCGCAGTGGAGCCGGTGGCGGGGGCCGACGGCGTGCGCTGCGTGTCCATGGCTCACCTGCTGGAAGACGGCAAGCCGTTGGCATTCAAAGGTCCCGAGAGCGACGCGTTCATCTGGCGCGGCGCGCTCGAGGCGGCCGCGCTGCGCGAGCTGCTGGGCGACGTCGCGTGGGGCGCGCTCGACGTGCTGCTCGTGGACCTGCCGCCGGGCATCGGCCGCTTCCACGAGCTGGCCGATCTCCTACCCGCGCCGCCCGACGTGCTCACGGTCACGATCCCGACCATCGAATCCGCCGAGGCGGTGCGGCGCGCGCTCACCGCGGCCCGCGACCGTGGCGCCCGGCTGGTGGGCGTCATCGAGAACATGAGCGGCGGGGCCTTCGCCGGGGACGCCGGTGACGTCCTGGCGCGCGAATTCGCCCTTCCGCTGCTCGCCCGCATCCCGTTCGGTCCGGGCGACGCCGTGTGGCAGGCGCTGGGAGAGCGGCTGTGAAATTCCTGTGCGTCGAGTGCGACCGGCAGATGACGTTCGAGGAGCGCGGCCTGCCGGGCGACGGCACGCTCGCCGCCACGTTCAAGTGCCCCGCCTGCGGCCGTGTCGTGGCCATGCTTACGAATCCAATGGAAACGCAGCTCGTCGCGTCGCTGGGCGTGAAGATCGGCGGGACGACGATCGATTCCGAGCCGCTCGAAACGATCCGCAGCCAGGTCACGACAGGCCGGGACGATGCCTTCGACGACCACGCACCACGCGCCACGCCCCACGCACCCCGCTGGTCCAGCGAAGCCGAGGCGCGGCTCGCGCGCGTCCCCACCTTCGTGCGTGGCATGGTCAAAAAGATCTACGGCGACTATGCCAAAGAACGTGGCATCGCCGAGATCACGCCTGCCGTGATGGACACGGCGCGGACGGAGCTGGGCTTGGAAGGGATGTGACGCAGCACGTTTAAGAGGAGGGCCGCTCATGAAGTCTTTCTGGTTCGCAGTTCTCGCATCTACCTCTTTGGTCTCACCGCTCGCCACTCAGCGACCAGCGAAAGCCCGGGTGTCGCACGCGCCGAACCTGCTCGCGCAGGCCGGCTCCGTCGTTCATCAGCTGAGCGCCAACCGGGTGTTCTGCGCCGTGAATGCGTTTGCGGACTTCTGTACGTTCTACGGCGACAATCTGTACGGGAACGCTTTCTGGCCGGTCACGGGGGGTTCCCCCTTCACCGCCGGGCAATACATCTTCGACGCCGGTCCGCAGATCGCGGGTGTCATTTCGCCCAGCGCCGGTTTCGCCTGGGCGGGCGATACGGTTGACGCGCTGTTCTTCGACATCAACGCCACACAGGAGCACGGCGACCGGGTGCTCGGTGTCTTCGACTCGCGCGACACGAGTGACGTCGCCGCGTGGCCCTCCGCCGGCGTCATCAGAGATGCCGGGCTCTATGATGCCCGTCTGCTGGGCCGCAACGCGGCGAGCGACCAGGATCTGTGGCTGCGTGCGTGGGACGGCAATGCGAACTTCCTCAGCGGCCGCCCACACCCCTTGGGCATTGCTCTCGACGTCCGGGCCATGGCGTTTAACGCGCCTGAGCCCAACAAGGACATCGTCTATTTCGCGATGACGTTTTATAATGTCAGCGCGCGCGATCCCGCGGCCTATGCCAACCCCACCGTGCCGGCCGCGCTCGCCCCGGGCCTCGCGGCCCTCGGCGCGCGGTTTCAGGACTCGAGCGAGTCCAAGTTCGGCATCGCCATCCCCGACGGCGGCTACCGCATCGACAGTCTGTACGTCGGCCTGGCGATGGACCCCGACGTCACCACGGAGGTGGGTCGCAACTACACGTCGGTGGTCCTCCCGTTCGCCACCGGCTTCGCGTATCACGCCGCCTTTCGCGATCAGTATCAAAGTTTTCCGCTCAGCATCTTTGGACCGCCGTTCACCAAGGCGCCGGGGTTTGTCGGGGTGCGGTTTCTGCGCTCGGTCCAAGATTCGGCGCCCCTCGCGATGTACTCACAGGTGATCAACAGCGGCATCTTCCCCGCACCGGCAGGGAACGCGCAGGTGTGGCGCTATCTGTCGGGGCGGTTCTCGGCCGCCGCCGGCGACGGCCCGTGTACGTTCGCCGATTACCTCCAGCGCCACGTGTGCTATCAAGCACAGATACCGCTCGACGTGCGCTTCTACCAGTCCACCGGCCCCTTTTCGCTCGGCCCGGGGGAGGCGAAGACCATCGTCGTCGCCTACCTCTTCGCCGCGCCGACCACGGCCGTGGATCCCTACATCGGCGGCGACCTGAAGCCCGGCGTGCCCGAGACCGGCGACTCGATCGTGACGGATCCAACCGCGGTGCGCGTGATCGAGCGGGCGGCGGGGTGGCTGGCGGACTCGGACAAGAACGGCGACGGCGCGATTGCGGACTCTGAGGTAACCGTCGTGCCGCGCTCGCTGCTCGCAAAGGCGCGCGTGGCGCAGGCGATGGTCGATCATCGGTTCGTGCAGCCGGCCGCGCCCGACGCGCCTGCGTTCTTCCTCGTCCCGGGGGACAACCAGGTCACGGTGGTATGGCAGAAGAGCCCGACCGAAGCAACGGGCGATCCGTACTACGCCGTCGCCTCGAATCCCGCGAGCGTCCTGTACGACCCCGACTATCGCTACCAGGACGTCGAAGGGTACCGCATCTATCGTGGACGGGACCCGCGCGCGATGCAGCTCGTGGCCCAAGACGACTACGATGGCACCACGTTCGTGGATTACACCGGCGCCTTTGTGTATCCCGGCGAATGCGCGCCGGAGCTGGGTGTGACGACCGACTGCCCGAACCTCGCCGCGGGCGTGAGCCACCCCCTGTCATACCGCGTGGTGCAGGTGCCGCCGGGCGGCCGCACGCAGGTGGGCGGACACGTGTTCGTGATCCAGACCGACACTGCGGGCGCCGCGTTTCCACCGCTCGAGGACAACGGCGTGCCGTTCACATACGTGGACCACGACGTCCGCAACTTCTACACGTACTACTACGCGGTAACCGCGTTCGATGTGAACGCGATCGCCTCCGGTCCATCGTCGCTCGAGTCGGCGGCGGCAATCAAGTCCGTCGCACCGCGGGCGCCCTCAGGCCAGGCGACCGTCGGCGTGGCCGGCCCGGCGCAGCTCATCGCGGCGGACGGTCGCGTACTCAACCCCGCGGCACCGCTGCCCACGCTCGACTCGGTCACAGGCGAGTTCTCGGGCCCCATGCCCCCCACCAACGGCATCACGCTGCAACTCCTCTCGTTCGTACCGGATCTGCTCACCGCGGACACGGTGGTGCTCGTGATTGATTCCATTACGCCGGGGCTTCCCGCGGTCCCCGACAACGCGCCGCCGGTGCCGGTGCTGTACCATCTCACTGCGCGGAGCTCGAGCGGCGCCGCCACCGTCCACGTGCCGATCCAGCAAGACTGTTGCGATCAGACACGGCAAGCCGGCGCGACCTTCCCGGCCGCGCACCTGAGCGCGGCTCAGGCCACACGGTTCGGTGGCGACTCGACCTACGCGCTGTACGGCAGTACTGCCCTCACACTCGACGGGGACTGGCGCCTCACGTCGCCCGGGCGCGCCAGCGCCAACGCTGATCCCGGCAACTCAGATTTCAATGGCCCCCGCTGGTGGAGCGGGTCGACGAACGAGAATACGGCGGACCCGAACGGGATCGTGTGCGCGCCGGCGACGGGCGCGTGCGTCGAGGGCACGCTGACGCGCAATGCGGGGGCGATCGCCAACGTTGGCATCTTCCACCTCCAGGCGTACAGCACGGTGCCGAACATCCCGATGCGCGATCTCGAAGGCATCACCGCCGGCGTCTTCCGCGCCGCGGACTTCAAGCTCTATTGGGGCGCGAACGGCGCCGTGGACTCGGTGCTGGATGTGACCCACGGCGTTCGCGTACCGTTCGATGCAAGGATCGGCGCCTCGTGGGGATTCCTGAACGACTCGTCGTTTGTGGGTGTGACACCCGCCGCGACCCCGGACGCAAACAACGCGCTCCTCACCTGGACGGACGTCTTCTGTGCGGCGCCGGTGCCCTCGCTCCTCACCAACCAATGTCAGGCGACTGCCGCCGCAGTCCTTCAGAACCACGCCCGTCTGTCCTCGGTTGCGTTCCAGTCGTCTACCTTTGCCGGCGCTGCGGGGCTCACCGCCACCGGGAACGGTTTCATCTTCTACCTCGCCGGGCACTTCTTCCTGATGCGGCTGGCGGCTTTGCCGGGCGCCGGCACAGTCTGGAGCGTCCGCTACTACGCCGGCAACATCACGGGCTCGGCCGCGGCCGCGAACTTCGCGTTCCCGCCCTACACCAGTTACACGCGGCCCCCCGCGGCGCCGGGGCTGCGGCTGCGTATCGCCTACACCGGGTCGATCCTCAACGCGGCTGTCACCGCCGACACGCTGCTCGCGAAGATCCACACGGTGCCCGACCCGTACTACGGCGGCGACGCGCTCGAGCTCGGCGCCGCGGACGGCGTGCTCAAGTTCGTGAACCTGCCGGCGCGCTGTATTATCCGGGTCTACTCGGCGAGCGGCATTCTCGTGACCATCCTGACACACGACGACCCGACCGGCGGCGGCGAGGCGACGTGGAATGTGAAGAGCCGCAACGGTCGTGGGGTGGCGTCGGGCGTGTACTTCTGGCATGTCGAGACGCCCGATCACCATCAACGGATCGGCCGGTTCACGATCGTGACGGGGCGCCGTTGAGCGGCTCGTTCGCGGAGCGCTGCGTCGGCGACCTGCGTGTCCGCATCGACCGCGAGCTGTGCGTGGGCTTCGGGGATTGCGTGACCGAGGCGGCGGAGGCGTTTCAACTCGATGCCGAGGGCCTGGCGGTGTTCGTCGACCCCGGCCGGGTAGAGCGCGACCGCCTGCTGCGCGCGTGCGACGCGTGCCCCGTCGACGCGATCACGGTGTGGGACGCGGCCGGGAAACAGCTCGTTCCCCCGCCTTCATAGTCGCCTTGACAGTTCTTTCACCGCGGCCCATACTCGCTCCACCAAAGCTCACCACCCAGTCTCTCGTTGAGATCAGTTGCACCGACCCGGCGGAAGGCACCGGGCCCGGCGAGAGCAGTGGTGCCCGTTCTCCCGACAGGGGGTCCCGGTGTATCGCGAAATCTTCGTTCCGGTCGACAATTCCCAGCACTCGGACTGGGCGGTCGATCGCGCCATTGAGCTCGCCCGCCGCTCGGAGGGGCGCCTCACCGGCAATCATGTCTACGCCGCCCGCCTCCACGATGTCCGCTTCCGCCAGCTCGAGACCGGCCTTCCCGCGCAGTTCCAGACGCCCGACGAAATCAAGAAACAGCGCAAGATCCACGACAAGCTGATCGAAAAAGGCCTGCAGCTCATCGCCGACAGCTTCCTCGACCAGCTGGGCAAGCGCTGCGACGCGGCGGGCGTGCCGCTGACGCGGCAGCTGCTCGAAGGCATCAACTACGAAGAGATCGTCAACGAAGTGAACCGCGGCGCCGGCCGCCTGCCGGGGCTGATCGGCTTCGATCCCAACCGCGCGGCGGGCTACGACGGCGGCGCCAAGGTCCGCTCCGACGTGCAGGTCGGCGCCAACGGCCGGCTCGTGGCCGAGGACGAAGATCAAGCGGCGCGCCTCGTCGGCTCGTCCGGCCGGCAGTACGATCTCCTCGCGGTCGGTGCGCACGGCCTGGGCCGCCAGACGTTCTCGCAGCTGGGCGGCGTGGTGGCGCGAGTGCTGCGCGGCGTGGAGAAGGACGTGCTGATCGTGCGCGACCAGGCGCCGCTCGCGGGCGGGCGCTTCCTGGTGTGCGTCGACGGGTCGTCCTACAGCTACAAGGCGATGCGCGCGGCGCTCGAGCTGGCGCAGGCGTTCGGCGCGTCGCTGTACGTGTGCAGCGCGTTCGACGTCGAGTACCACCACGTCGTCTTCCATAATATCAAGGACGTCCTGAGCTATCAGGCGTCCAAGGTCTTCAAGTTCGAAGAGCAGGAAGAGCTGCACAACAACATCATCGACAAAGGGCTGCTCAAGCTCTGCCAGGCGAATCTCAAGCGCGCCGAGGTGATGGCGCAGCAGTTCCCCGACGTCCCCATCAAGACGCAGATCCTCATCGGCAAGCCGTTCCAGGTGATCATGCAGTGGGCCGAGGAGATCAAGCCGTCGTTGCTGGTGCTGGCGCGCCATGGCGCGCACCGCATCGAGGGCACCGAGCTGGGCAGCCAAGCCGAGAACTTGGTGCGCATCGCGCCGTGCAACACGCTGCTCGTGGGCACGGTTGGTATCCGCCCCGAAGACATCCCCTGGATCGAGGAAGACGGCCAGGCGGGCCTGCCCTGGGCACCCGACGCCGAAGTGCGCATCCTGCGGGTGCCACCGTTCGCGCAGGGCATTGCGCGCCGCGCGGTCGAGGAGTACGTGACGGAGCACGCGGGCCCGCAGACCGTCACGAACAAGTGGCTCGACGAGGCGATCCAGAAACTCCTGCCCACGCACATGCAATTGATCATGGGCATCGGCTCGGCCGAAGAGTTGGCCCTCGCCGAGGTGAAAGCGACCGAGCAGCTCAAAGCCACGAAGATCCAGGGTCACGATGCCGATGCGGAGCCCGCCGTGGCGATGGTCGAGACCAAGTGCCCGGTGACCGGGGCGGTGAGCACGCGCGAGCGCGTGGCCACCGATCCGATCGTCTGGACCGAAGAGGCCTGGTCGCGGCTGCAGCTGGTACCGCTGATCGCCCGGCCGCTCGCCCGCAACACGGTGGAGCGGTTCGCGCGCAATCACGCCATCTGGCGCGTCACCACCCCTGTGATGGACGACAACAAGCAGGCGATGATCGAGGCCGACGAATTCGACGTCGACACGATGATGGTGATGTTCACCGAGCTGCGGGCCAAACAGATCCGCGCCGAGGCCGAGGGCAAGGACGCGCTCAGTCCCGAGATGCGGGCCTTCATCGAAGAAGCCAAGGCGCAGGGCATCACCCGCTGCCCGATCCGCGACATCGAGGAGAAAATGGGCGCCTGCCCGGTCGACTTCAAAGGTGTGACCCCTGAGCAGGCGCGACAGGCGGTGGAGAAACTGGTCTGATGGATTTCGTTCCGCACGTCGTCGCGTGGAACCTGACCAAGCGCTGCAACCTCGAGTGCGCGCACTGCTACATCTCCGCCGGCCCGCACGAAAATGCGGCCGCCGAGCTGGAGACGGCGGAGTGCCTGCGCATCGTGGATGAGATTCTCGCCGCGAACCGCGCGCCGCTCTTGATCCTCTCGGGCGGCGAACCCTTACTGCGGACTGACCTCGAAACCATCGCCCGGCATGCGTCGGAGGGCGGCGCCACCGTCGTCGTCGGGACCAACGGCACGCTGCTCACGGACGCGCGGGTCGCGTCGCTCAAGGACTCGGGCGTCACGGGCGTCGCCGTCAGTGTGGACTCGTTGCGGCCCGTCTATCACGACAACTTCCGCCGCGGCAAGGGCGCGCTGACCGAGACCACAGCGGCGCTCGCGCGGCTGCGCGCGGCGCGGCTCGACTTCATCGTGCAGACCACCGTCACCAAAGGCAATCGCGCCGAGCTGCGCGGCCTGGTGGAGTGGGCGGCGGAGCAGGGCGCGGTCTCCTTCAATTGCTACTTCCTCGTGGCGACCGGCCGCGGTGCGGGGCTCTCCGACCTGTCGCCCGCTGATTACGACGCCGTGCTCGCGGACCTGGCGCGCTGGGAGGGCGAGTTCCGCGGCCGCATGCTGGTGCGCGCCAAGTGCGCGCCGCAGTTCATGCGCCACGTGCACGAGGCCGACGCCCTCTCGCCGGTCTTGAACTACGAGACGCGTTGTCCCTGCGGCACGCAGTACTGCCGCATCACGCCCGACGGCAAACTCACGCCCTGCCCGTACATGCCTGAGACGGCGGGCGATCTGCGCACCCGCTCCTTCGGCGACATCTGGCGCGAGGCGCCGCTGTTCCAGTCGCTACGCCAGGGGACGCTCGGCGGCAAGTGCGGGCGCTGCGAGTATCGCGAGGTCTGCGGCGGTTGCCGCGCGCGCGCGTTTGCGCTCGAGGGCGACGTGCTCGCGGCCGATCCGTCGTGCACCTACGAGCCGGCGCCGGGCGCCGCCGTGATCGCGCGCCGCGACAGCCTGCGGTACGGCGCCGAGTTCACGCCGCAGCTGGCTTGGGCGCCGGATGCGCAGGCGCGCATCGCGCGCATTCCGTCGTTCGTACGCGGCGTGGTGGCGGAGCGCGTCGAGGCCTACGCCCGCCGCACCGGCCGGCGGGAGATCACGCTCGAGCTGCTGGCCGAAGTGCGCCAAGCCATGCCCGTCGATTTCTCCAAGAAGCTGCCGTTCTTCGCCAAGGCGGACGGCTGATGGCGCACGTCCTGTCTCTGATCCAGGCCGCCGCGGATACGCTGCCGCAATACCGCGATTTCCCGCTCATCGGGGCGCGGCAAGCCGTCTGGATCGCGGCCGAGATCCACCTGATGTTTGCGGCGTTCGTGCTGGGCGTGCCGATGTTCGCGGTGGTGGCCGAGGCGATCGGCATCTTCGGCAAAGACTCGCGCTACGACCGGCTGGCCAAGGAGTTCACGCGCCTGTTGCTCGTCGCGTACTCCGCGACCGCGATCTGGGGCGCGGTGCTGACGTTCTTCCTGGCGACGCTCTATCCGCGGTTCTTCGCGTACCTCACGGCGATCTTCGGCGTGTCGATGTGGGTGTACGTGAGCCTGTTCTTCTTCGAATCGTTCACGCTCTACCTCTACTATTACGGCTGGGAGCGCTGGAAGCAGGGTCGCGCCAAGGTGGTGCACCTGGGCCTGGGCGTGCTGCTCAATGTGTGGGGCACGATCGTGATGTTGATCGCGAACTCGTGGCTCACCTACATGATGACCCCGCCGCGCGACATCACCTCCAGCACCGATCCCACGACCATCAAGCTGTGGCACGCCATCGCCAACGCGACGTGGATGCCGATCAACATCCACCGCTTGATCGCCAACGTGGTGTTCGGCGGCGCGATCGTCGGCGCGTACGCCAGCTACCGCTTCCTCGCCGCCAAGACGGACGAAGAGCGCGCGCACTACGACTGGATGGGCTACGTCGGCAATTTCATCGCGACCTCGGCCCTGATCGTGCTGCCGTTCGCGGGCTACTGGCTGGGCCGCGAGATCTACCAGTACGACCAGTCCATGGGCATCACGATGATGGGCGGCTTCATGAGCTGGCTGTGGGTGATCCAGGCCTTCCTCATCGCCGTGCTGTTCCTCGCCAGCAACTACTACCTGTGGATCGGCATGGGCCGGATCCCGGGCGCCGAGCGGTTCCGGCCGTACACCAAGTACCTGCTGATGGTGCTGGTGCTGGGCGCGCTGGTCTGGGGCACGCCGCACACGATGATCGCCGACACCAAGGAGCTGGGGGCGATGGGCGGCTCGCACCACCCGCTGCTCGGCGCGCTCGGCGTGATGAGCGCCAAGAACACCGCCGTCAATCTGATGATCCTCACGACGTTCCTGTCCTTCCTCTTGTATCGCCGCGCCAATATCCGGCCGGTGGTCGCGTGGGCGCGCCAGGGGACGATCGTGCAGGGCGTGATGTTCGGGATCGCGGCGGCGGTGGTGCTGTTCTTCGGCATTCGCGGCTACTTCGTCGAGGCCATCGTCCGGATCGGCTACTCGGTGTACCAGGTGGGCGCGGTGCTCGCCTGCATCCTGTTCGTCA
>DATLWA010000203.1:0-30296 GCA_035576905.1 Gemmatimonadales bacterium | reverse complement strand
CTGCGGAGAAGCCGGGACCGGGGAGCGGGAAGCGGGATTGGCTGTCATGGAGTGGGCAAGGTTAGCATATCATACTCCCAAGCGCCACATAAGTTTGCGAGCCTGACCGTTGCTTGCGAAAAATTTCACAAGCGGATAGGTTACCCCTCGGCCGATGCCAGATCGCGACGACGAGACGAGCAAGAGCTACGGCGAGGGCTGGTCGTACGTGACGCTGGGCTTCAGCTTCGCTCTCGCGATTCTGGCCTTCGGCGCCCTAGGCTGGCTGATCGACGGCTGGCTGCACACACTGCCGCTGTTCGCGATCGCCGGCGGTTTTTTCGGCGGGTTCGCGGGCTTCATGCGGATCTATTACGCAGTGCAGAAATCGACGGGGAAAGGGGAAGGGGGAAAGGGGACGGGGTGAAACCCTATCTCCTGCTCCTGGGATTGGGTGCGGTGCTGGTGGCTGGCATCGCGCTGCTCGGCGGTAAGCCGGCCGCGATCGGCGCGGCGACGGCGGTGCTGGCGCAGCTCGCGGCGGTGACCATGCTGCGGCCCGCGATGACCGCGCCGCAACCGCGGTTTCTCTCGCGCTGGTTCGGCGGCATGGTGGTGCGGGCCGGGTTCCTCGCGGCGCTGTTGGTGCTCGCGGTGCTGCGCCCCGATCGCCTGCCGCCGCTCGCGACGTCGCTCGGCTACCTCGGCGCCTTGTTGCCGCTGCTCTTTGGGGAGACCAAGTTCCTGCAATGATGCAAGGTCAAGAGCCCGATATCGGCGCCATGATCTTCCGCCACACGGCCGACAGCCATGTGGTGGAGCTGCCGTTCGGGCTGGGCGAATGGCAGCTACCGACGTGGCACTTGTTCGGCCTCGATGTTTCGCCGACCAAGCACGTGGTGTTCATGCTGCTCGCGGCGTCGCTCGTCTTCGTGACGATGAAGTACGCCGCCTGGCAGGTGACGCGGCGCCACCGCCTGGGCAAGGCGCCCCAGGGTTTCGGCGGCGCGATCGAGGCGATGGTGCTGTTCATCCGCAACGACGTCGCCATCGCCAACATCGGTCACAACGGTTCGGCATTCGCCCCGCTGATCTTGACGCTGTTCTTCTTCATTCTCTACTGCAACCTGCTGGGTCTCTTGCCGTGGGGCGCCACCGCCACCGGCAACCTCGCCGTGACGGGCGGGCTCGCGCTATGCGCGTTCGTGGTGATCGAAGGATCGGGCCTGGTGGCGCTTGGCCCCAGGGGCTATCTCAAGACCATCGTGATGGTGCCACCCGGCATGCACGGCGCGGGCGCCGTGGCCATGGCCGTCATCATGACGCCGATCGAAATCATCGGGAAGCTGGTGAAGCCGTTCGCGCTGTGCCTGCGACTGTTCGCCAACATGACCGCCGGGCACTTCGTGATCCTGTCGCTCGTCGGCTTGATCTTCCTGTTCGGCAGCTGGTCGCCCGGCGGGCTCGGCATCTCGGTGGCCGTCGTCGCGTTCTCGCTGTTCATGATGTGTCTGGAGCTGTTCGTCGCGTTCCTGCAGGCGTACATCTTTGCGTTACTGACGTCCGTGTTTATCGGCATGATGCAGCATGAACACTAACTCACTCGGGGAATGACATGGTTCACATTCTGATGACCCTGCAGGACGGCGCGCAGCAGATCGACGCGGCTTCGATGGTCGCCGCGGCCAAGAACGCCAACGCGCTGCTCGGCGCCGGCATCGGCATCGGGCTGGCGGTGATCGGCGCGGGGCTCGGCATCGGGCGGATCGGCGGCCAGGCGACCGAAGCGATCGCGCGGCAGCCGCAGGCCTCGGGCGACATCCGCGGCGCCATGATCCTCACGGCGGCGCTGATCGAAGGCGCGGCGCTGGCGGGGCTCGTGTTCGCGCTGCTGTTCAAGCTGATCAAGTGAGCACCGGTCTGTTCCTGCTGCTCCAGGAAGGCGGCGCGGAGCACACGGTGAGCCCGTTCGACATCAACACGGGGCTCATCTTCTGGACCGTGCTGATCTTCCTGGTATTGCTCGCCATCCTGTGGAAGGCGGCATGGCCCGCGATCCTCAAGTCGGTCGAGGAGCGGGAGCAGCGCATCCAGAAACAACTCGACGAAGCGGAGCGGGCGCGGGCCGAAGCGGCGAAGCTGCTGGAGGAGCATAAACGCCTGGTGGTGGCGGCACGCGGCGAAGCTCAGGAGCTGGTGGCCAAAGCCAAGGCCCTGGCGCAGAAGGAGCGCGAGGTGCTGCTCGCCAAGGCGCGCGAGGAGCAAGACCAGATGCTGGAGCGCGCGCGCCGCGAGATCGACGCCGAGAAGGACAAGGCGGTTCTCGCGCTGCGCAAAGAGGCCGTGGACCTGTCCATCGCCGCGGCCTCGCGCCTGATCGAGAAAAACCTCGATACGGCGGCCAACAAGCAGCTGGTGCTCGACTACTTGAAATCGATCGAGCAGCGCGCGTGAAGAGTACCACCATCGCCCGCAACTACGCCGAGGCGCTGCTCGAGGCGGCCGACGCCAGGGGCAAGGCCGAGTCGTACGGCGCGTTGCTCGACGCCGTGGCGGGCGCGGTGGCGGCGGACGAGCGCATCGCGGTGGTGCTCGAATCGCCGCGGGTGCCGAAGCCCGTGAAGTCGCAGATTCTTGCCGACGCCCTGGAAGGCGCCGCGCCTAAGGAGTTCGTGCGGTTTCTGCAGGCCGTCGTGCGCCGCGGCCGGCAGGGCCTGTTCGGTGAGATCTCCCAGGAGTATCAGGGCCTGGTGGATGTAAAGCTCAACCGCGTGCACGCCGGCGTCACGCTGTCGCGCCCGGCCGATGCGGCGCTCGAAAAGCAGATCGTGGAGCGGCTGCGCGCCGCGATCGGCAAGGACATCCGGGCCCATTTCCGGGAAGATCCGGCGATTCTGGGCGGCGTGGTGGTGCGGGTGGGCGACCGGGTGTTCGACGGCTCGGTGCGGCGCCGGCTCGCCGCGCTGCGGCGGCAGATGCTCGGCGGGTAGCGAGACCGAATCGGGCGGGGCTCCCTACGCGACAAGACAGCACAGTCGCTTCGGGGAACCACCCGAGCCGGGCCCGAATCGGGTGGGTCTCCCTCCGCGACAAGACAGCACAGTCGCCTCGGGAGACCCACCCGGTTCGGGCCCGGTCGTTTTGGCTACAAGCGATAGCGCAGGCCTACGGTGACGCCGTAGCGCCACGTGGGGCGGCGCTCCAACTGGGACGGCAGCTCTGCCGAATCGAAAACGGACGAGCCCAGCGTGCTCTCGGCTCGCAGCGCGCCCAGCATGCGTCCCGTCACGTGCCACTCGTACGCGACGGCGGCGAGGCCAGCGAGTCGCGATCGGATCTCACCATTGATGTCCCAGAGATCCACGGCTGGACCCGCCTCGATCCGCACAACGCCCTCCGGTCCGAGCGCCGCCGCCCGCACGCCCACCAGCGGTGCGATTTCGATCAGCCGGCCGGTGGTGCGATCGGTAAACGTGACCTTGGGGGCAACGCCCGCGACGCCCGGCGTTCCCAACGATGCGCGCAGCGCGGCGGACCAAGATCCGAACGCGCGCCCCAGGCGGATGGCGTACGTCGTGGCATGATCCGGTCGCAACGTCGGGCCCGGTGACGCCGTCGAGTCGCGAGTCGCCCCGCGGAACTCCACGGTACCGAGCTCCAGACCCACGTGCCACTGTGCCGCCGCGCGGCCGATCGACGACAAGACGATGACGACGGTTGCCACGAGCGCTCGCATGCTTCGCTCCCGAGTGACGGTCAATACAGCACGAGGTTGACCCAACCGTTCGTGATGTTGTTCTCGCCTTTCACGAACCAGTTGTAGCCGGGATAGAACGACCCGACGATCTGATCCTGCACCGCGTTCCCCACGAGCTCGTCGTTGCTCTTGATCCAGCTCGCCAGCGCCTGCCAGATGTTGTACGCCGCGCGGCCGTACTTCCAGATTCTGATGATGTTGGTGCTGGAGTCGTTCCCCGTGGTGTAGCGTGAATAGACGCTGTCGACCATGGCGATCAACGCCTGAAAGCGCGTCGGATCGGTCTTGATCTCGCACGCGGTGTCGTCGTCTTCCACGAAGAACACGCGCATGTTCTGGCCGGGATGGGCGGCGTTGTAGTCGGAGATCTGCTGCTGGCTGAACAGCAGCACGCTGCCGATCCAGTCCTTGTCGTTCTGATCGAACGTGTACGGCCCACCCGCATGCTCGCCGGCGCACTGGTAGTCCTTGAGCGAGTCGCTCGTCCCGAGCTGCCCCAGGATATGCACCTCAAACTCGGGGTCCCCCTTCAACCAACTCTCAAATGTTTGCACGAAATGGGCTTTGGTCATGTACAGCCCGGGGGCGGGGGTCGTGGGGTTGGGAGTGCCACCCCCGCCGGTACCGCCGCAGTCCAGACACTGCATCCGCTGCGGATGGGGCGAGAAATCCGTCTCCACCGGCACCAGCGCGATCACGGGCGTGGCGGGCGGGGTGTCGGGGTCGAGCAGCTGCCGTTTGCCGTGGATGTCGAACGCGACCGGCACGTCCTTGTCCTTGATGGCCGTAGCGACCAGGACGTTGCTGTCGCCTTGCCAGGCGGCGCGGTGCGCCGGCACCGGCAGATAAACCTCGAGCGGAATCGCCGCGCGGGCGCCGCGGGTGATTTCGTCCTCGGCCACGCCGTTCGCCGCCGCCAGCTCGCGCAGCGCGCGACCGTCGGGCCGGCCGAGGAACGTTTGGAACTGCAGCTTGTGCTCGCGATAAGGCGACGAGTCGAGCGCGGCTTTCACGTACGCGCGGAACGCCGGGTTCGCGAGGGCGCGCGCGAACTGCCGCGCAAGCCCCTCCGGGAGCGGGTTGTCGGGGGCCGCGGCGGCGCTCACCACGGGACTCGGGCCCGCGACCGGAGCGGTCACACGCGGTTTGTCGGAGCAGGCGGCCGCGGCCACGAGGGCCGTGGCAAGGGCTGCGGGATACAGCGCTTTATGGAAAGACATATGCATCTCCTGTCCAAGGTTTAGCCCGCGGCTCGGGGACTGCGAGTCGCGGGACCGCAACCTGATTCAGGAGGGCTGGTGCAGCGGCGTCTTTTTCACGCGGCATGGCGCCGAACAACGCGCGCCTACGGCTCGAGCCGCGCCCCGTGCAGCGACAGATGAACGACAGGGCCGGCCCGGTCCGCGAATTCAGCATCCAGGCGATCGAGCACGAGCCATTCGCCGAGCGGCCGGTAGACGAGTGTGGCCGAGACGATTCCGATGGGCGTCTCCAACAGCACCGGGTTGGCGGGCAAGGGTTCGTTGTCGCGCACGAACGGCACGTCCGCGAGGCCGGCGGCGAGCGCGGCGGCGACCGGCACCGGCAGCGCGCCGGCAATCGGATGCAGTACTGTGATGAAGCCCGCGGGCGCGTGATCGGCGCGCAGGTCGAACCCCTGGATCAGTGGGCCCACGCGCAGCTGGACGGTTCCGAGGACCGCGCGGCCGGCGGACGCGGGCGGGGCCGGGGGCGCGGCGCGGCAGGCGGCCGCGACGAGCAGCGGTGCGATGAGGCGACGGGCGTGCATGGGAGAACATCGAGCGGGCGCCGCGCGCTTCCGGCAGCGAATCCACGCGCGCGGGCGCGGAAAAATGCGTAGTTTCCCGTCCCATGCTCGCATTGCTTTGCGCGCTTACCGCGCCCGCACCGCCGGTCCCTCGAGACTCAGGCTACTGGCAACAGGACGTCGCCTACCGCATCAACGCGTCGCTCGATGAGGCCGCGGGCGTCCTGACGGGCCACGCGCGCATCACGTACGTCAATCGCTCGCCCGACACGCTGCGCGACTTCTACGTGCACCAGTACCTCAACGCCTTCCGGCCGGGCTCGCGCTGGTCCGCCGCCGACTCCGCCGAAGACCGCGTGCGCTTCCAGCATCTCAAGGACCCCGACTACGCGTTCGAGCGGATCACCCGCGCCAGCATCGCGGGCCAGGCGGCGGCGCCCGACTATCCGTTCGCGCCCGATTCGACCGTGGCGCACTGGGCGCTGCGCGCGCCGCTCGCCCCGGGCGATTCACTCACGGTCGAGATCGACTGGCAGGCGCGCCCTTCGACCCTGCCGCGCCGCCAGGGCCGGCAGGGCCGCCGCTTCGATTTCGCGCAGTGGTATCCCAAGGTGGTGGTGTACGACCGCTACGGATGGGAAGCGCACCCGCTCTATCCGGGGGGTGAGTTCTACGGCGAGTTCGCCACGTTCGACGTGACGCTCGACCTCGCGGCCGATCAGGTGATCGGCGCCACCGGCGTGCCCGTCGAAGGCGATCCCGGCTGGGAGCACGCGCGAGCCAATCCGAGCGAACCGGTGGACTACCAGCGCGATTTCTACCACGCATCACTCACCACGCACTGCGGGGAGGCTGCATCGGGACGGAAGTGCGTGCACTTCTACGCCCGCGACGTGCACCACTTCGCGTTCTCGCTCAATCCGCAGTACCGCTACGAGCAGGGCCGCTACAACAACGTGGCCGTGCACGTGCTGTATCAGCCGCAGGACACCGCGTCGTGGGGGCACGGCGTGGCGGTGGGACGTACCGTTGCGGCGCTCGCCTGGCTCGACACGCTGTACGGCACCTTCGCGTGGCCGCAGCTGACCAACGTGCACCGCATCGAAGGCGGCGGCACCGAGTTTCCGATGATGGTGATGGACGGTGGGGCGTCGCTCGGCCTCATCGTCCACGAGGTGGGCCACAATTACACCATGGGCATCCTCGCCAACAACGAGTGGCGCGAGGGATACCTCGACGAGGGGTTCACCAGCTTCCAGACGGGCTGGTTCTTCGAGCGCCACGGCGCGGGCCCGGCGCTGCCGGGGCTCGACGGCGGCTTGCTCGACCTCGATCTCGACCGCTGGAGCGAGCCGGTGTCGCTGGTGAGCGAGCAGTATCGCGATTTCACCACGTACAACATCATGATCTACTCCAAGGGCCAGCTCTTCTACGAAGAGCTGCGCTACGTGGTGGGCGACGACGCGATGCGGCAGATCCTGCGCCTGTACTACGCCCGCTGGAAGCTCAAGCACGTGGACGAGGCGAAGTTCCGCGCCGTGTGCGAGGAAGTGTCGCACCAGGACCTGGGGTGGCTCTTCGCCGAGTGGCTGCACGCGACACCCTTGTTCGATTACCGGTTGCAGCGCGTGAAGCGCCGGCATCTCGCCGATGGGCGCTGGCGGACGACCGTGACCATCGCTCGCGTGGCGGACGGCGTGATGCCCGTGGAAATCGGCGACGGCGACACGATCTACGCCCGCGCCACCGGGCAGCCGCAGGAAGAGCGCGTCGAGTTCGTCACGGCCCGAAAACCCGGCCGCCTGATGCTCGATCCGCGCGGCAAGACGCACGACTGGAACATGTTGAACAACCGCGAGCCGCGGCCGTTCAAGGGGCGGGGCCTCACCGAGCTGCGCATCGACAACCCGACACGCGAGACCGTGCGTCGCGACCGCCGGGTGAATGCCTGGCTGCCGCTCGCGTGGTCCAACACCGCCGGCGGGTTGACGCTCGCATTCCGGGCGCGGGACAACTACCTGGGCCGCTTCGACCGCAACCTGACCCTCGGCTCCCTTGCCACCCGCAGCGGCGCGCCCAACCGGGGAGGCCTGTACGTCCGCTGGGCCAATCCCACGGCGAGCTTCGCGCCGCGCACGCAGACGAGCGTCGCGGCGTGGTCGGTGGAGGGCCGCACGGGCATCGCGCTCCACGTCGACCGCTCGCTGCGCTCGCATCTCGACTTCGGCCCGGATCCGCACGCCGGCTTCGACGCCGCATGGATGGCGACCACCGATCTCGCCTACGTCGACCGCCGTTTGTGGGACGATGCGGGGACGATCGAAGCCGGGCCGTGGGTGGCGACGTCCGTCCGCCACGGCCAGGCCGAATGGAGCGCCCGAGCGAGCGTGCGCTGGGGACTGGTGTATCGCTATCCCGGCGTCGGCGTGGTCAGCAGCCATCGCTACGACGTGGACGGGTACAGCCGCAGCGAGGCGGAAGGCCGCGTCGCATTCCCGCTCTTCTTGAAGAGCCGCGCCAGCGTGCGCCTCTATGCCGGCGGCTATGCGTCGGCTACCCCGCCGCCATTGCAGCGGCGGATCATGTTGGCCGGCGCCGATCCGTACGAGACGTTCACCAACCCGTTGTTGCGCAGTGCCGGCGCGCTGTTCGTGCGGCCCGGCTTTCATTATCACGCGAGCGGCGGTCCCAACTTCCGCGGCTTCGCGCCCGAGCTGGGTGGGCGCTGGGCCGTGGCCATGAACGTCGACGCGTCGCATCCGCTGCGGCGTTTCGCGCACGGGGTGTTGCGCGAGATCGCCATCACGGGCTTCGCCGACGCGGGGCTGGCCGACACGCTGGCGCTGGCGTCGTCGCCGCCGGGGAAGAGCTACACGACGCTGTACGACGCCGGGGTAGGGCTCGCGACGCGCCACGTCTGGGGCGATCTGGCATGGCGCTTGCGATTCGAGCTGCCGCTGGTGGTGAACCGTTGGGACCGGGCGGCGGACTTCACGCCGGGCGACGGTCGCGTCGCCTTCCGTTGGCAGCTGAGTCTGGAAGCCTCGCGTTGATGACGGGCGACCCGCAGGACCGCCGCGGGTTCTTCCGCGAGACCATCGGCCGCCTGGCGACCGAGGTGGCGAAGCGCGCCGAGCAGCGCGTGGCGCCCGAGCGTTACTTCCGGCCGCCGGGCGCCGCGCCCGAGCTGGCGTTCATCGCGTCGTGCACGCGCTGCGGCGATTGCATCGACGTCTGCCCGGTGCACGCCATCGTGCAGGCGCCGGCCGGGGCGGGCCTCGCCGCAGGAACCCCCGTGCTCGTGCCCGCCACGCAGGCGTGCGTGGTCTGCGCCGACATGCCGTGCGCCCGCGCTTGCGAGACCGGGGCGCTGGTGGCGCCGGCGGATGGCTGGGCGGGCATTCACATGGGCGTGCTGGAGCTCGACCCGGAGCGCTGCATCACGTTTCACGGCGCCGCCTGCGGCGTCTGTGCGCGCGCCTGCCCGGTGGGCGAGCGGGCGCTCGTGATGGACGAGCGCGGGCACCCGGTGATTCGCGCGGAAGGTTGTGTGGGCTGCGGCGTGTGCGTGACCGCGTGCGTGACCAGTCCCTCTTCATTGGCGTTGACGCTTTCGTGAGGCCGTGATGAACGAAATTCCCTATCGCGTCGCCAAGCCGTGGGGCTACGAAGTGATCTGGGCCCGCACCGACCGCTACGTGGGCAAGATCCTGCACATCGAGCCGGGCCACGTGCTGTCCCTGCAGTACCACAACAAGAAGGACGAATCGATCTACGTGCTGGCGGGGGAGATCATCCTGCGGCTGCAGCAGGGCGAGACCCTGATCGAGCGGCGCATGGCTCAGGGCGAGTCGTTCCACATCTCGCCCAAGCAGGTCCATCAGTTCGAGGCCGTGGTGGCGAGCGATCTGCTCGAGGCCTCCACGCCCGAGCTGGACGACGTGGTCCGTCTCAAGGACCGCTATGGCCGGACCTAAGCTCAAAGTCGTCGTGCCGCTGGCGGGCAAGGGGACGCGCCTCTTGCCGCTCACGCAGCGCGTGCCGAAGCCGCTGGTGCACGTGGCCGGACGGCCGGTGATGGACTACGTGATGGACGGGCTCAAGGCCCTCGACGTGAGCGAGCTGATCGTCATCACGGGCCACTTGAAGGGTGTGGTGGAGCGCTACATCAACGACCATTACGACGTCCCGGCGCGCTTCGTCGAACAGAAGACGCTCGATGGGACGGCGGGCGCCATCGACCTCGCGCGGCCGTACGTGGACGGGCCGGTGCTGATCGTCTTCGTGGACACCTTGTTCGACGCCGACATGTCGGTCATCGCCACCAGCGATGCCGACGGGATTCTCTGGGCCAAAGAGGTGGAAGATTATCAGCGCTTCGGCGTAATCGTGACCGACCAGCGCGGCTACATGACCCGCATCGTCGAGAAGCCGAGCACGCCGATCTCGAAGCTCGCCAACATCGGGCTGTATTACATCAAGGACTGGAAGACCCTGTTCGACGGGATCGCCGACGTGATGGGACGGACGCCGGGGAAGGGCGGGGAGTTCTACCTCACCGACGCCTTCCAGTACATGGCGGACCGCGGGAAGAAGCTCGTGGTCGGTGAAGTCGACGGCTGGTACGACTGCGGCAAGGTGGACACGCTGCTCGAGACCAACCGTCATCTCCTGGAGCACGGACGCGCGCGGCGGCCCGCCAAGGTCCCGCCCGGCGTGACGATCGTCGACCCGGTCTACATCGAGGACGGCGTCACGCTGCGCGACTGTACGGTGGGTCCCAACGTCGCGATCGAAACGGCCAGTGAGATCACCGGCAGCACCGTCGCAGACAGCATTCTGGGACGCGGGGTACGCGTCCGGGGCGCCACGGTTCGCGGCTCGGTGGTCGGAGACAATCAGAAGATCGAGCAGCGCAACGTCGAACGGAGCGTGCTCGACGCCGGGGAGTTGGCCGTGGCGAAGTGAAGTCCCTCCGTTCCTGCGTGCTCACCGCGCTCATCGGCACGCGGCTGCCGGTGCTCCTCCTGGGCGCGCTAGCCGTGACGATCATCGGCACGATCCCGGCGCCCACGGCCGAGGCGCTATGGCGCGTCTCGGCCAACGAGCTCGTCAACCTCCAAGCGCGCTGGGACACGGCGTTCTATCACTCGATCGCCACCACGGGCTACGACTGGAACCGCGCCGCCTTTCTGCACCAGAACGTCGTCTTCTTTCCGTTATATCCGCTGTTGATGCGCTGTGGCGGCGCACTGCTGGGCGGCCATCCGCTGCTCGCGGGCACGCTCATCTCCCTGGCGGCATTCAGCGGCGCGATCGTGGTGTTGTACCGGCTGGCGGTGCTCGAGATCGGGGAGGAGCGGGCGTGGCCGGTGATTCTGCTGATGGCGACGTACCCCTACGCGCTGTTCTACTCCGCGGTCTATACCGAATCCTTGTTCCTGCTCCTCACGGTGAGCGCCTTCTATGCGATGCGGCGCGGCTGGCTGGTGCCGGCGGCCCTGGCGGGGTTCGGCGCGGGGCTCGCCCGGCCCAACGGCTTCTGGCTGGCGCTCCCGCTGCTGTGGCTGGCGGTGACTGCGCCGGAGCCCGGCACCGCGGCGGTGGCCCGCCGCTGGTCCAAAGCGCGCGTGGCGGCCTGCCTCGCGGCGCTTGCGCCGATCGCGGGCGTGGCACTCTTCTCGGGCTACCTCGCACTGCGATTCGGCGACCCGCTGGCGTGGGTGCACGGCCAGGCCGCCTGGGGCACGCCGCTGTTGGGACGCGGACCCGCGCCCGACCCGGCGCGCACGGCGGCGGACCTGAGGGTCAAGTTCACGGAGGTGATCGTCTACGCCGGCGACATCGTCGCGTTCGGAGTAGCGGCCCTGGCCATCCGGCCGGTCGCCCGTCGCCTGGGCGTCGCGTATGCCCTGTGGATCGCCGTCAATATCTTCCCGCCGGTGGCGGCCCACCTCTTCATCTCCGTGGGCCGATTCACGGCGGTGCTGTTCCCGTTGTTCTTCTGGATGGCCCTGGTGATGCCGCGCGAGCGGCTGGTCCGCGTGGCCGGCGCGTTCGCGGCTTGCCAGGCGATCTTCGCGGTGTGGTTTTTCTTGTGGCGACCAGTGGTTTGAGGGCGCCCGTTACCCCCGCCCCAGCGCCCGGGCCACGGCGGCTCTCAGCTCGGGCAGCTCGAACGGTTTCTGAAGAAACCCGTCCACCCGCGGCGCCAGGCCGCGCGCTGCTTCGCTGTCGGGCGTGTAACCCGACGACACCAGAAACTTGAGCTCGGGGCGCACCGCCTTGAGCAGCTCGAAAACTCCCGCCCCGCCACCTGGCAGCACCAGATCGAGTACCACCAACTCCACCGGCGGCATCGCGCTCTGCAGGGCGGCGAGGGCGGTGGGGCCGTCGCCCGCTTCCAGTACCCGATAGCCGAACCGCGTGAGGGCGCGGCGCAGGCTGGACCGCACGATCTCCTCATCGTCCACGATCAGCACCACGGCGCCGCTGCCCGGCGCCGCTGGTTGCGTGCCCGGCGCCACGACTGGGGCGGGTGCCACCGCGGCGGCGGGGATGAGCATGTGCACCGTGGTGCCGCGGCCGCGCGCGCTGTCGATGCGTAGTGTGCCGTTGTGGTCCCGCACGATGCCATGGACAGTGGACAGCCCCAGGCCCGCCGCTTGGTGCAGCGGTTTGGTCGTAAAGAACGGCTCCAGTACGCGCTCCACGGTGGCGGCGTCCATGCCGATGCCGGAGTCGCTGAGCGACACCCGTACGTACGCGCCGGCCCGCGCGCCGGGCCAATGGGCGTCGCCGTCCGCCACCGTTTCGGAAGCCGCTTCGATGCGCACGCGCCCCGGTCCGCGCAACGCCTCGCGGGCGTTCAAGGCGAGCTGCACGAACGCCTCGGCCAGGCGGTCGGGATCGGCGGCCAGCGCGGGGCAGCGCGGTGCGACGGTCGTCTCGATGGCGACCTCGTCGGGCAGCGCGGTGCGGGCGAGTGTCGCAGCCGAGGCGATGAGCTCGGCTGCGGCCACCGGCCGCACCGTCAAGGGCGAGCTGCGGGTGAACCGCAACAGCTCGCGGGTCAGCGCACGGCCGCGCCGCGTGGCTTCGAGGATCTCGTCCAGCTCGCGGGCGGACGCCTGGTTCGTGGCATCGGCTCGCAGCACGCCGGCATGGGTGAGGATCCCGCCGAGCAGGTTGTTGAACTGGTGCACGATGCCGCCGGCGAAGCGGCCCAGCGAATCGAGCTTCTGGGCCTGCGCCTGGTGGCGCTCGATGGCGCGTCGCTGGGTCAGATCGCGGACGACGGCTTGGACCACGGGTCCGGTGAGCGTCTCGGCGCGGGCGTAGGCGATCTCGACTTCGACCGGCCGGCCGTCGCTGCGGAGCATGGTATGTACGGTGGTGCGGAGCGCACCGCCCAGCGCCGCCTGCTGCTCGGCCGTGACGTGCGCGTCGGCGCCGAGCGACGCCCGCTCGACTGGCGCGAGGAAGTCCGCCAAACGGCGGCCCAGGAGCTGCTCGGTGGGTCGGCCCAGCAGCTCTCCCAGCCGCGGATTGGCGTCGTGGATGGCGCCGGCGGCGTCGAGCACGGCGATGCCGTCGCCGGCCTGCTGGAAGAACTCGCGGTAGCGGGCTTCCGAGAGCGCGACGCGCTGGCGCTCGCGATCGGTGTGGTAGGTGCCGAGGATGCTCGCGGCGGCGCAGGTCAGCAGGTAGATGCTCGCGACTTCCGCGGTGCCCGGGGGGGCGTTGGTACGTTCGATCACACCGTACAGTGCCATCAAGGCGACTGCCGTGACGGTGCCGGCAAGCGCGCTCTGCCAGCGCCACGACCACGGGACGAACAAGGCGGCCCCGAGGATGACCGCCACGTCCACAGACATGGTTTCCCACACCCGGCTGGGAACGACTGCCGCGACGAGGACGTTGGAAAGAGCGACCGTGAGGCCGAGCGTGAACGCGGCCGCCCGCAGCCATTCAGCGGAGCGACGCGGAGTGCTGGCGAGGGCGACGGCGACGGCGATCACGCTCGAGGTGATGCGGGCGACCCACACAAGTCTTGGAGCCGGTCCGTTCTCGAGGGTCGCCAGCTCCCACACGAGGGACGCGGCGCCGATCAGGAATGCAACGGCGCGGAGCGGGCGGGAGAACGCAGCGGCGGTGTCGGGGGCGCGCATCGGCGTCGAGAGATATTAGGGAACGGCGAGAACGCCGGGTAGCAGGAAACGCCTACAACCCTCAGGGGATCCCCGACCTGCACTTCAGGGTTGACACCAGCCGGGAACTTACTTACTTACCGGTCAGTTATTACTCGCAGTACTACTGACCGGAGTGCAGTGATCATGGCACGCGTGTTGTCCCCAGCGAAGCGCCGCGGCAAGCCGCGGTGGCAGCGCCGCAAGGAGGCGCGGCCCGAGGAAATCCTGGCCGCGGCCCTCGACGTGTTCGTGGAGCGCGGTTTCGCGCGCGCGCGGCTCGAGGAAGTGGCGCGGCGGGCGGGCGTCACCAAGGGGACCATCTACCTCTACTTCAAGAGCAAAGAGGCTCTGTTCAAGGCCGTGGTGCGCGAGACGATCGTGCCGGTCATCGCCCAGGGTGAGGCCCTGGCGCAATCGTTCACCGGCAGCGCGCGCGATTTGGTCGAGCAGCTGGTGCGTTCCTATTGGACGCTGGTGGCGGAGACGCGGCTCGCCGGCATTCCCAAACTGATGATGGCCGAAGCGGCCACGTTTCCGACGCTGACGAAGTTCTACTACGAGGAAGTCGTCACCCGCGGGCACCGCTTGATGGCCGGCGCGATCGAACGGGGCATCAAGAACGGCGAGTTCCGTCCGGTCGACGTCACGATCGCCGCGAAGCTCGCGATGTCGCCCCTGATGCACGCGACGGTGGTGCGCCTGGCGTTCGCGTCCTGCATGCCCGAGGGGTTCAACGTCCGCAACTATCTCGACACTCACATCGATCTCTATCTCCATGGCATTTCGAAACACTGAGCGGGCGGCGCTCGCCCTCCTGGCCGCGCTCGTCGCCGCCCCGCTCGCGGGACAGGCGCCGGCGCCGCAACAACTGACCTTCGCGGCCGCCGTGCAGCGCGCCGCCGGCACCGCGCCGGTGGTGGCGCTGGCCGGCCTGCGGACTGACGAGGCGTCGGCGCGCGTCCGCCAGGCGAAGAGCGCGCTGCTGCCGTCATTCGACGCGTCGGCCTTCTGGCTCAACCGCTCGTTCAACAGTCACTCGATCGGCATCAGCTTCCCGGGCTTTCCGACGCGCATCGGCCCGTTCGACAACTACGACGCGCGGCTGCACGGCAGTTTCACGCTGTTCAGCGCCGCGACGTTCAAGCGCGTGGGCGCGGCGCGGGCCCAGCTGACCAGCGCCGAGGCCGATGCCGCCGTCGCGGCCGAGGGCTCGGCCCAGGCGGCGGCCGTGGCGTACCTGCGGGCGGCGCGGGCGGCGGCGGTCGTGACCGCGCGGCGCGCCGATTCCGTGCTCGCCGCCGAGCTGCTGACGCTGGCGCTGGCGCAGAAGGCGGCGGGCGTCAGCTCGGCGATCGACGTCACCCGCGCCCGTACGCAGGTCGTGACGTCGGAGAACGCCCTGCTCGTCGCGCTGAACCAGGTGCAGCGCGCCCGTATCGATCTGGCGCGCGTCCTGGGGATCGACCCTGCGACGCCGCTCGAGCTGGCCGACACGCTGCGGACCGACCTGGCGGCCACCGACGTGCCCGTGGAGCATGACGGGGCGGTGGCGAGGGCGCTCCAGGGCCGGCCCGAGCTGCAGGCCGAGGCGGCGCGCGGCAACGCGGCGCGCCAGGCCCGGGCGGCGATCTCCGCCGAGCGGCTGCCGCGGCTCGACGTGGGCGGGGATTACGGCGTGAACGGCCTCACCGGCCCCGCGGCGATCAGCACGCGAGACATTCAAGTGCAGGTGAGCGTGCCGCTGTTCGACGGGTTCCGCCGCGAAGGCCGCATCGCCGAGCAGAGCGCGGTCGCCGAGGAAGCGGGCGTGCGCGAGCACGACCTGCGCCAGCAAGTGGCCGCGGACGTGCAGAGCGCGCTGCTCGATCTCAACACGGCGCAGGCGCAGGAAGCCATCGCGGCCGAGCGGCTGCAGCTGGCCCAGGACGAGTTGACGCAGGCGCGCCAGCGGTTTGCCGCGGGCGTGACCGGCAACATCGAAGTGATCGACGCGCAGTCCTCGCTGCTGCGGGCGCGTGACGGCGACATCGACGCGCGGTTCGCCGCCGCGGCGGCGCGCGTGGCGCTGGCGCGGGCCGTGGGCTCGGCGCGGACACTGCACTAAACAGTCAAAGACAGGAACGAGGGTTATGGCGACGACAATGGAACCTGAGGTGAAGCAGCGCGGCGGCGCCCGGCCGGACCAGGGCATCACCGAGGCGCCGGTCGAAGCGGCCGCGCCCGGCGGGCGCCGCCGCGTGGTCTTGATGATCCTGGGCGCGGTGCTGCTCCTGCTGGTGGCGGGCGGCGTGCGCAAGTACATCTGGAGCCGCTCTCACGTCTCCAGCGACAACGCGCAGGTGGACGGCCACATCGTGCCGATCCTGCCAAAGGTCGGCGGCTTCGTGCTGGAAGTGCGCGTGGACGAGAACCAGGATGTGAAGGGTGGCGACGTCCTGGTCATCCTGGACGACCGCGACTACCGCGCCCGGCTGCAGCAGGCCGAGGCCGATCTCGGCGTGGCCCTCGCCAACGTGAGCTCGCCGCGGCGCGTGGGCCAGGCCGACGCCGCCGTGCGGCAGGCGCAGGCCAACGCCGACAAGGCGCACCAGGACCTGGAGCGCATCCGCCAGCTGGCGAGCCAGGACATCGCGTCGAAGCAGCAGCTCGACGGGGCGGAAGCGGCGGTGCAGTCGGCCGACGCCGCGCTCGCCGCCGCGCAGGCGGCGCTGGTCGCGGCCGACGCCCGCGTCGCGTCCGCCCGCGCGCAGCGCGATCAGGCGGCGCTGAATCTCGCCTACACGCGCCTCACTGCGCCCGCGGGCGGTGTGGTCGCCAAGAAGAGCGTCGAGGTGGGACAGCTGGTGCAGCCGGGGCAGCCGTTGCTCGCCGTGGTGCCCCTGTCCGACGTGTGGCTCACCGCCAACCTCAAGGAAACCGAGGTGGCGAACGTGAAGCCCGGCGATCCGGTCGATTTCACGGTCGACGCGTACCCCGGCCGGCACTTCCGCGGCCACGTCGAGAGCATCGCGCCCGCCACCGGCGCGCGCTTCTCGCTGCTGCCCCCCGACAATGCGACCGGCAACTTCACCAAGGTCGTGCAGCGCATCCCGGTGCGCATCCGGCCCGACGGCCCCGCCGACCCGGTGCACCCGCTGCGCCCGGGGATGAGCGTGGTCACGAACATCCAGACCAAGTAGGGGACTGAGTCGTGGCTACCGCTGCAATGCCGCTCCCCATGGCGGTCCCCCAGGACCGTTACAAGTACAAGTACCTGATCGCGATTACGGTTTCGATCGCGTCGGTGCTGGAGCTGCTCGACACGAGCATCGTGAACGTCGCGATTCCCCACATGATGGGGAACCTCGGCGCCACGCTGGATCAGATAGCCTGGGTCTCGACCGGCTACATCGTCGCCAACGTCATCGTCCTGCCGATCACGGGATGGCTGTCGGCGTATTTCGGGCGGCGGCGTTACTTCGCGGGCTCCATCGCGCTGTTCACCGCGGCGTCGTTCATGTGCGGCAACGCCCACTCGCTCACAGCCCTCGTCTTCTGGCGCATCATCCAGGGTCTGGGCGGCGGCGCCCTGTTGTCAACGTCGCAGGCGATCCTGTACGAGGAGTTCCCGCGCGAGGAGTACGGCACGGCGATGGCGATTTTCGGCGTCGGCGTGATGGTGGGCCCCACGCTCGGCCCCACCGTCGGCGGCTACATCACCGACGCCTACGGCTGGCCGTGGATCTTCTACATCAACATCCCGTTCGGCATGCTGGCGCTGGCGATGACGATGACCTTCATCCGCGACTCGCTGCATCAGATCAAGGTCTCGCGCGTCGACTACATCGGCCTGCTGCTGCTCGCGTTGGGCATCGGCACGCTGCAGACCATGCTCGAGCGCGGCGAGCGGCTCGACTGGTTCCAGTCGAAGCAGGTGATCACGCTCGCTCTGGTCAGCGCCACGTCGCTGGTGACGTTCATCTGGCACGAGCTCACCACGGAGCATCCGGTCGTGGACCTGCGCATCCTGAAGAGCCGCCAGCTCGCGGTGGGCGTCGTCTTCGGCATGGTCCTGGGCGTGTGTCTGTACGCGACGGTGTTCGTACTACCGGTCTATCTCCAGAACCTGCAGCACTTCACCGCGAATCAGACCGGCCTCGTGATTCTGCCGGGCGCGCTCGCCAGCGCGTTCACGATGGCGACGATGGGTCGCACCGCCGGCAAGTTCGACGGGCGGCTGTCCATTCTCGCGGGCGTGGGGGTGTTCGCGCTGTCGATGTGGAAGCACGCGCACTTCACCACCGACAGCGGCATGTCGGACTTCTTCTGGCCGCTGATCTTCCGCGGCATCGGGCTCGGCCTGATTTTCGTGCCGCTCACGAACTTGGCACTCGCCGACTTGCCGATGAGCAAGATTCCCAACGGGACGGGGCTGTTCAACCTGATGCGTCAGCTGGGTGGCTCGGTGGGGATCGCGCTGTCGGCGACACTGGTGCAGCGCTTCACCGCAATTCACCGCGCCGACCTGATGCAAAACGTCACCGCGTATTCATTCGCGACGCAGGCGCGGCTCGCCGCGATCCAGCAGGGGCTGATCGCGCAGGGAACGCCGCTGTCGCAGGCACCTGAGAAAGCGCTGATGGTGCTGAACGGGCTCGTGACCCGGCAGGCCCTGATGCTGTCGTTCGAGCAGCTTTTCCTGCTGTTCGGATCGTGTTTCGTACTGTCGCTGCCGCTGTTGCTTCTCATGCACAAACCCAAGGGTCTCCCCGGCAGCGCCGCCATGGCGCACTGACCGTAAGCGACGCTGGCGTAAGTAGCTAGCTCGTGCTGCCACAAGGGCTTGCGCTCCATCCCGATGGACGCGACTTTGGCCGTCGGGCTTTGCCCTGATGGTGAGTTGTGGATCCAACGCCATCTTCAAGCCCCGCTCGGGGGTCAAATGGTGGCTGAGAGGTCTTGGTATCGGGAGGTCAAGACTGCCGTCGTCATGGGGATTCCCCTGATGATGGGCTGCGGGTTTGATGCTGTCCTCAAGTCTCCCGGTCCCGCCACTGTGACCTTCGTGTTCACCGACACGTTGCTGACCCTCGGCACGACGGTCCCCCTTGTGGTGACGGTCATCGCGGGCGGCGTGCCGCAATCGCATGTCAGTCTGATCGCGTTCACTGACAACCCTACTGTCGTGGGTCTCACCGCCACCGACGACTCGCTGGTTACCCACCGCACCGGCTTCACCAACCTCGATCTCAGGTTCCAGAGCTCGTTGCGCGCCACGGCGGAAACCGTGATTGCGATCCGGGTGCGGCCGTGAAGTGCTTCCGCTGCGGCTCGACCATCGGCGACGACCAGCGCTTCTGCGGTAAGTGCGGCGCGCTGGTCTCGGCCGATCCCCACTCCGAGACGCTGGCCGTCGAAACCGGCGGCGGCGAAGACCAGGTCGAGCGGCTGCGTCGCGTCTTGTCGGGCGAGTTCGAGGTGGATGCGGAGCTGGCGCGCGGCGGCATGAGCGTGATCTACAAGGCGCGCGACGTCACGCTGGCGCGATCGGTCGCGCTCAAGGTGCTGCCGCCCGAGCTGGGGCTCACGGTGCGCGCGGTCGAGCGCTTCCAGCGCGAGGCCCGCATGGCCGCGGAGCTGGAGCATCCCAACATCGTCCCGGTGTACCGCGTGGGTCACGTCGGCGACGTGCTCTTCATCGCGATGAAATACGTGGAAGGGCGCTCGCTCGACGCGGTGGTCGCCGAGCAGGGCGCGGTGCCGGTGCCCGTGGTGCTGCACGTGCTGCGCGCGGCGCTGCGAGCGCTGGTCTACGCGCACGACCGCGGCATCGTGCACCGCGACGTGAAGACGGCCAACCTGCTCGTGGACACGGGCGGCCGGGTACTGGTGTCGGACTTCGGCGTGGCGTTGCGCGCATCCGACGTGACGCTCACGCAGGACGGCGCCGTGATCGGGACGCCCGCCTACATGAGCCCGGAGCAGTGCGCCGGGCGCCGCGCCGGCCCCCAGAGCGACCAATATTCACTCGGCATCGTGGCGTTCCAGCTGTTGGCCGGTGCCGTGCCGTTCGACTCGGACAACCTGCCGGGGTTCATCAATCATCACCTGCACACGCCGGCGCCAGACGTGCGCGCGGCGCGTGACGACGTGCCCGAGCCGCTCGCCAAGCTGGTGCAGCGGTCGCTCGCCAAACGCGCCGAGGATCGCTTCGCCGATACCCGGGACATGCTCGCCGCCGTCGAGGCGCTGCCGTTCCCGGAAGAGGATCGCCGCGGCAGCGAGGATGTGCTGTCGCGCCTCGCCAACGGCAGCGCGGTGCCCCGGGTGGCGACGCGCTCGATCCCCGTTCTGGCGGAGATGCCCACGCTCTCGCTGCGCCCGGCGCCGCGCTGGCAGCGCGCCGCGGTGTGGTCCGGTGTGGCGCTGGCCACCCTCGTGGCCGGCGCCGCGATCGCGGCACGGCGGCCGCCGGCGGTCGCCAACGGGCTCGCGGTCGGCGACTCCACGCACCTGGTGGTCGCTCCGCCGATCCAGGCGCTCACGCGGCGGGTGCAGATGGCCCCGGCCGACGCGGGCACGGGCAAGCTGCGCCTGCGGACCGATCCGCCCGACGCCAACATCTACGTGGACGGCAAGCTGGTGGGGCAGGGTGTGATCCTCGATTACGTCACACCGACGGGAGATCGCCGCATCGAAGTCGAGGCCAACGGGTACCAGCGCTACGTGCAGAGAGTCTCGGTCGCACGCGACGGCACGGTCAACCTGGGCCTCGTGACGCTCCGGCCCGCCACGGCTCGACCCTGAGCCTCCGCGGTGCGGTGTTGGTCGTCCTGGCGAGCGTGGCACTCGCCGGGGGGGCGGCGGCGCAGGACAGTACGGCCGCGGTGTTGGCCCGCGCACGGGCGCACTACGACCGTCTCGAGATCGAGCAGGCGCTGCCGCTGTTCCGGCAGGTCACTTCCCCGCAATGGACCGCGCCCGTCACGCCCGCCCAACGGGCCGAGGCGTTCAAGTACATCGGCGCCACGTTCGTGATCATGGGGCAACGCGATTCGGGCGTGGTCTACTTCCAGGCCGCGCTGGCGCGGGATCCGTTCACCGATTTGGACGCGCGGACCTTCACGCCGGCGCAGACGGCCGCGTTCGCCGCGGCGCGTCAGACGACGTTCGCCGTCGGTGCGCGGCCGGTGGCGGCGACCCGCGTGAGCCTGCGTACCGATCAGGTCCACTTCACCATCGTCACCACCCACTCGGCCGACATCCTGGCGCGCCTCAGCCGCGCGGACTCGTCGCTGGCGTTCGTGATCCTGCAGGGCGGCAACGACGGCGTGCGCGACGTGCTGTGGGACGGGCTCACGCCGGGCGGCACGATCGCAGCGCCGGGGCGCTACGCGCTCGACGTCGTGGCCACGAGCCGCCTCTTGTCGATCCCCGACTCGGTGCGCGTCTATTTCGATCTGCGGGTGGAGACGCCGCCGCTCGAAGACACGCTGCGCGCTTTCCCTCCCGACACGCTGCTTCCCGAACACCGATCACAGGCGGGTGCTCGCGCCGATCTCGTGAAGGGTCTGACGCTCGCGGGCGGCGTGCTGCTGCTCTCGCGCGGGCTCCGCAACGACCGGCTGTCCACCGGCAGCGACGCGCGTGCGGGCGTCGTGGCGAGCGCCGCCGCGCTGACGGGTGTGGTGGCGTTCCTGCGCGGCCGCGCGCACAGCCGCATCGACGCCAACGTCGCCGCCAACCGGCGAGTGCTGACGACGCACGACTCGACCAATGCCGCGATCCGCGCCCGCAACGCCGAACGTCTGTCGCGGCCGGTGCTCGTGGTCGCGCCCGCCGGGGGGGTGGCGCCGTGAAGGTCACGGCCGTGGCTCTTGGCCTCGCGCTGGCTGCGGGACCGGCCGCGGCCCAGCGCCTCACGCTCGCGGGGTCGCTGTCCTTCGCCGAGCACCGCGTTGATGCGGGATTTGGGCTGGAGCGCACGGCCGGATGGATCGGGGGCGCCGCGCTGGGGGGCCGTCTCGGTAGCATCGACTTGCAAGCGCACGTGCGCAGCGGCCGGCTGCTGCTCCGGTCTGCGACGGGCACCGACTTGGAGATGGCGGAGCTGGGGCTGGCGGCGAGCTGGTGGTTGCGGCCGTGGATCGCGCTGCGCGGCGCGGCGCTGGTGCGCGGCTACTCGGCGGATGTCGCGCGGCAGCGGTGGCGGATGGCGGAGCTTGGCGCGGAGCTGCGCGTGCCGTTCGCGGTCACCCGGGCTCGCGGTATCGTGCGAGGCGGTTGGCGACCGGCGGTGACGGTGAGCGGGCTGTCGCGGCCCAACACGGCGTTTGTCGCGGCGGCGGGCACCGAGTACGATGTCTCCCGCTTTTCCTTCGCGATCCTGTATGAGCTGGAGCGCTACGACTTCCCGCCGCAGGCCGGGATGAAGCGGTTCGAGCAGCTATCGGCGCTGACGGTGCAGGGGGCTTTTCACCCCTAGGCGCTCACCCCACGCCCGCCACCGCCGCCGCCACGAGCAGCGCGCGGATCACACCCGTCACGCCGCCGTCGTTCTCGTACCACTCAGTCGTGAGATGTGCGTCACCGGCTCGGCCACCCGCGCCCAGCGCGATTGCCGGGATGCCGAGGGCGATGGGGACATTGGCGTCCGTCGAGGCCGCCGCCAGCTCTCCTTCCTTACCTATGGCGCGGGTGGCCGCGAGCGCGGCCTGCACCAGCGGGTGCGTGCGAGGCGTGAGGCCCGACGGCCGGTCGCCTAACAGCTGCACCTCGAGCTGCAGCGGCGGCGTGCCCGGCGTGCGGCGGCGGTCCTCCTCGTCCTTGGCTCGCGACAAGGCCGCGCGCACGCGCCCGTCCAACTCGGCCAGCGCGTGCGGGTCCTCGCTGCGCAGGTCGAGATCGAGCCAGGCCTCCTGCGGGATCGAATTGAGCCCCGTGCCGCCGCCGAGGCGCACGACGGCAGACGTGGTGCGCGGCGAGACGGGCGCGGGCTGCGCGGCGATCGCCGCCGCGGCCAAGCCCACGGCGGTGGCGGGATTGGCGACGCCGAACGCCGCCCAGGAATGGCCGCCCGGCCCGCGGTAGGTCGCGCGGTAGCGCTTCGACCCCAGCGCACGGTGCACGATGCGTTCGACGCCGGCGCCGTCCAAGGCAATGAAGGCGAAGGCGCGGGGCAGCCCGTCGCTCATCAAGTGCTTGACGCCGCGCAGGTCGCCCGCGCCTTCTTCTCCCACGGTCGCGGCGAAGAGCAGCGGGCGCTGCGTCTCGACCCGCCCGCGCACGCACGCTTCCGCCAGGGCAACAAGGGCGGCCAGTCCGCGCGCGTTGTCCGAGATGCCGGGCCCCTCGAGCCGCGCACCGTGCCGCTGCACCGCCACGTCGACCTCCGGCCCGAAGACGGTATCGAGATGCGCGGCCAACACGACGGGACCGGCGTTGTCCGTTTTCTGTTGTCCGTTATTGAGCCAGCCGAGGACGTTACCGGCCGAGTCGATCTTCACACTCCCCAACCCCACCTCCCGGAACAGCTCGGCCACGCGGGTCGCTCGCAGCCCCTCGGCGCCCGTCGGGGCAGGGACGGCCGAAAGGCTTGCCTGTCGCTCCAGGGTCAGCTGGTCGGTCCGCTCCAGGTGCGCGCGGGCGGCGGCGATTCGGGGGTGGGAGAACAGCGGGTCCATGAGAAGATATTAGCTTTGTTTCATGGCGGAGCGCGACCTCATTTACGACTGGAACCAGCGCGACAGCGCCTTCGACTGGGCCAAGGCCCGCGTCGATCTCAATGACGAGACGCTGCGCGATGGACTGCAGTCGCCGTCGGTGCAGGATCCGCCGCTCGAAGTGAAGCGGCGGTTGTTGCATCTGATGGCCGATCTGGGGATCGTCGCGGCCGATATCGGCCTGCCCGGCGCCGGCCCGCGCGTGGTCGCGCAGGTGCGCGCCCTCGCCACGGAAATCCGCGACCAGAAGCTCGCGATCTTCCCCAACTGCGCGGCTCGGACTGTCGTCGCCGACGTGGAGCCAATCGTACGGATCGCCGAGGAAGTGGGCATCCCGATCGAGGCCGCGACGTTCATCGGCTCGTCGCCCATCCGCCAGTACACGGAGGACTGGACGCTCGAGCGGATGCTCAAGGCCACGACCGACGCGGTCACGTTCGCGGTCAAACACGGCCTCCCCGTCATGTACGTGACCGAAGACACGACGCGGGCCAAACCGGAAACGCTCCAAGCGCTCTACGGCGCGGCGATCGATTGCGGCGCGACGCGCATTTGTCTGGCGGATACCGTTGGGCATGCGACTCCAGATGGCGTGCACGCGCTCGTCGCATTCATTAAGAAGGAGATCGTCAAGAAGCAGGACGTCAAGATCGACTGGCACGGCCACCGCGACCGCGGCATGGGCGTGATCAATTGTTTGGCCGCGATCGAAGCCGGCGTCGACCGCGTGCACGGCACGGCGCTGGGGGTGGGCGAGCGGGTCGGCAACGCCGAGATGGACCTGCTGATCGTCAACCTCAAGCTGCTGGGCGCGCACGACCACGACATTCGCAAGCTGCCGGAGTACTGCCGGCTCGTGGCGGACGCGGTCGGTGTGGCCATTCCGGTGAACTATCCGGTGATGGGCAGCGACGCGTTCCGCACGGGCACGGGCGTCCATGCCGCAGCGATCATCAAGGCCAAGAAGAAGGGCGACGCGTGGCTGGCGGACCGCGTGTACAGCTCGGTGCCGGCGGCCGAGCTCGGCTTGGAGCAGCGCATCGACATCTCGCCCGTCTCGGGACTCTCGAACGTGAAGTACTGGCTCGAGACCCACGGCTACGACGCCGGCGACGAGGCGGCGTGCGCGGCGCTGTTCGACGCGGCCAAGCAGGCCGACCGCACGCTCACCGACGACGAGTGCCACCGTTTGTTGCGGGCCCACGCATGGCGATAGGCGCGTTTCGCGACGTCGAGCGCTCGTACTTCGATCTGCGCTGGCATCTCGATCCCGTCGCGGCCACGCAGGCAGGGCTCACCCTGCACGACCATCGGTACGGGCGCTTCAGTCCGGCGGCGTTGGCCCCGCACCTCGCCGCCCTCAAGGCCATTGCGCTCGCGCTCGAAGAAGCCGCCGTCGACTCACTGCAGGACGAGATCGACCGCACCGCCTTGCTGAACGCGGCCCGCGTGGAGCTGCGACGCCTGGAGCGCGAGAAGCCCCAAGCGAAGAACCCCGAGTTCTGGCTGTCGCACCTGTTGAGCGGCCTGCACGCGTTGCTGGTGCGGGCCGACCGCACGCCCGAGCAGAAGGCATTGGCGGTGATCGCGCGTCTCGAGGATGTACCGGCATTTCTCGAAGACGCGCGCGCCACGTTGCGCGAGCCGGTGCGCGTGTTCGCGGAGACGGGGCTGCAGGTGGTCGAAGGCGGCGTGGCGCTGCTCAAGGGACTCGAGCCCGCGCTCGCCGCGCAGGCACCGGAGTATGGGGCCCGAGTCGCGGCCGCCGTCCAAACGGCGGGCGCCGCCTTGACGGCGTTCGAACACGACCTCGACCGCTGGCTCGAGTCGGGCTCCGAGCAATACGCCTTGGGCGAGACGGAGTTCGATTTCCGCCTGCATTACGAGCACGCGCTGCGCGACACCGCGCCCGAGCTGTGGCGTTACGGCTTGCGACTGAAAGAAGAGCTGGAGGCGGACCTCAAAGCCCGCGCCGCACGACTCGACGGCGGCCGCGCGTGGCCCGAGGTGGCCGAGAAGCTGCGCACCGATCACCCCGCCGCCAGCGCGCTGGTGGAGTCGTACGCGCGCGAGATGGCGCGGGCGCGCGACTTCGTCGCGGCCAAGGCGCTCGCGCCGATCCCCGACGCGCCGCTGCAGGTGGTGCCGACGCCGGCGTTCATGCGTCCCACCACGCCGTTCGCGGCCTACGAACCGCCGGGCCCCTATTCGAGCGACCGGGCGGGTCTCTTCTACGTCACCGTGCCCGACCCCAAGCTGCCCGCCGCGCAGCGCGATCGCATCCTGCGCGATCACTGCGGCTATGAGGTGGCGGTGACCGCGCTGCACGAGGGCTATCCCGGCCACCACCTGCAGCTGCTGCTGGCCCAGCAGCAGGATTCCGACACCCGGAAGAACATCTGGACGCCGCTCACGGTGGAAGGGTGGGCCCTGTACTGCGAAGACATGATGGCCGAGGAGGGGTTCTATGCGTCCGAGGAGGAGCGCTTCTTTCAACGGGTCCACCTGCTGTGGCGCGCGCTGCGCATCCTGCTCGACGTCGGCCTGCACACCCGCGGCATGACGTTCGCCCAGGCCGTGGACCAGATGGTGGACACGCTGCACGTGGACCGCGGCAACGCCGAGGCCGAGGTGCGCCGGTACTGCAGCACGCCGGCCTATCCACTGTGTTACGCCGTGGGCCGGCGCGAGCTGCTGCGCCTGCGGGACGACTTCCGCGCCGCCCGGGGCCCGGCCTTCTCGCTGCGCGCGTTCCACGACGCCATTCTCCCCTACGGCGGACTCCCGGTGAGCCTGATCCGCTGGGGACTGGGGCTGAGTGAGTAAGCTGCCCCGCGAAGCAAAGCTGTTCGGTTTCGTCTCGCTGCTGAACGATTTCGCGAGCGAAATGATTTATCCCCTCCTGCCGGCGTTCGTGACGGGCGTGCTCGGCGCGGGAGCCGGGGCGCTGGGCGCGCTCGACGGCGCGGCCGATTTCGCCGCCACGTTCGTGAAATACGGCGCCGGGCGCCTGGCCGACCGGCCGGCGCGGCGCGGCCCGCTCATCGTCCTCGGCTACGCCATCGCGGTGGCGGTGCGGCCGGTCATCGCCATCACCGCCGCGGCATGGCAGGTGATCGCGCTGCGTGTGGTGGACCGGGTGGGGAAGGGCATCCGCACTCCGCCGCGCGACGCCTTGATCGCCGACGTCACGCCACCCGAGCTCAAGGGCCGGGCGTTCGGCTTGCAGCGCGGCATGGACCACGCGGGGGCGGTGCTCGGCCCGCTCGCCGCCTGGACGCTGATCCAGTATGGGGCGGACGTGCGGCGGGTGATCGCGGCGAGCATCGTGCCGGGCGTGGCGGTGCTGGGCCTGGCGTGGTGGGCAACTACGGGCGGCAAGGGGCGGCAAGGGGCGGCAGCGGGGGTCGCAGCAGCACCCCCATTGCCGCCCTCTGCCGCCCGCGGCCGCCCATTGCCGTCGGCTCTCCTCGCCATCATCGCCTTCTATCTCCTGCGCATGCCCGAAACGCTCATCATCCTGCGTGCCCAGCAGCTCGGCGTGCCGGTGGCGGCGGTGCTGCTGTTGTGGGCGGCGCTGCACGTGGTGCGGTCGTCGGCGAGCTTCGCGGGCGGCGCGCTGAACGACCGCATCGGCCCGCCGCGCACGATGTGGCTCGGCTGGCTGTGCTACGCGCTGGTGGCCGGCGGTTTCGCGCTCGCGGGCTCGTCGCTCGCCGCGTGGCTGTTATTTCTCGCGTTCGGGTTAGTGGCCGGGCTCACCGAGAGTCCCGAGCGCGCGCTGGTCTCGCGGCTCGCCGGGACGCATCAGGGGACGGGATTCGGCAATTACTATGCCTGGACCGGCCTCGCGGCCCTCGCGGGCGGCGTGGGTCTGGGAGTGCTGTATCAACGCAGCGGCGCGGTGCCCGCCTTCGGTTTGAGCGCGGCCGCAGGCGCGGCGCTGGTGCTGCTCTGGCCTTTCCTGGTCCGACCGGATAGGGTTCCCACCGCATTGTCCTAAGGGGAGCGACCGTGCACGAGGGGAAGGCGGCGGGCGGGCAACCGCGCGGGCGGTATCTCGTCGGTCTGGCGATCGCCGCGCTGGGCGTGGTATACGGCGACATCGGGACCAGCCCGCTGTACGCGATGCGCGAATCGTTCTACGGGCCAGTCGGCATCGCAGTCACGCCGGGGAACGTGCTCGGCGTCCTGTCGCTGATGTTCTGGTCGCTCATCCTCGTCGTGACGATCAAGTATCACGTCGTCATCATCCGCGCCGACAACAAGGGTGAAGGCGGCGTGCTGGCGCTGATGGCGCTGGTGCAGGGCAATCGCGTCACCCGCGGCCTGTCGCCCAGCCAGATCATGATCATCCTCGGCATCTTCGGCGCCGCGCTGATCTACGCCGACGGCGCGCTCACTCCCGCCATCTCCGTGATGAGCGCCGTCGAGGGGCTCGAGGTCGCCGCACCCGGGCTCGCGCGCTGGGTGATTCCGCTCACCCTCGTAATCCTGATCGGCCTCTTCTATTTCCAGAGCCGCGGCACGGCCAAGATCGGCGCCGTGTTCGGTCCCATCATGGTGGTGTGGTTCACCGTGATCGCCGTGCTCGGGATCGCGCAGATCACACACTATCCGGCGGTGCTGTCGGCGATGTCGCCGCATCACGCCGTGCGCTTCTTCGGCGAAAACGTCGGGCGCGGCTTCGTGGTGCTGGGCGCGGTCTTCCTGGTGGTCACGGGCGGTGAGGCGTTGTACGCCGACCTCGGCCACTTCGGCCATCGCGCCATTCAGCTCGCGTGGTTCACGATCGGCCTGCCCGCCTTGGCGCTCAACTACTTCGGCCAGGGCGCGCTGCTGCTGCAGCATCCCGAGGCGGCCGTGAACCCGTTCTATCACCTGGCGCCCGACTGGGCACTGTACCCGCTGATCGCCCTGGCGACGGCGGCCACGATCATCGCGTCGCAGGCGATCATCTCGGGGGCGTTCTCGCTGACGCGGCAGGCGGTGCAACTGGGTTATGCGCCGCGCATGCGCATCGAACACACGTCGTCACGGGAGATCGGGCAGATCTACGTGCCGTCGGTGAACGTCGGACTCGCGATCCTCACGTGCGTGTTCGTCCTGTACTTCGGCTCCTCCACCAACATCGCGGGCGCCTACGGCGTGGCGCTCTCCACGTTGATGGTGATGACGACGCTGATGTTCTACGTGATGTGCCGCGACGTGTGGCGTTGGAGCCGGCTCAAGGCCGGTCTCATCGTGGGGCTGTTCCTGTCGATGGACGTGCCGTTCCTCATCGCCAACGGCTTGAAGATCAAGCACGGCGGCTGGGTGCCGCTCGCCGTGGCCGGCGCGCTCTTCTTGCTGATGACGACGTGGCGGCGCGGCCGCGAGATCCTGTCCAAGCGCATGCTCGAGAAGTCGGTGCCGCTCAACATGCTGCTCGCCGACCTCGCGGCCGAGCCGCCGATCCGGGTGCCGGGCACCGCGGTCTTCATGTACGGAAACGCCGAGGGCACGCCGCCCGCGCTGGTGCACAACCTCAGCCACAACAAAGTCCTGCACGAGAAGGTCGTGTTCCTGACTGTCGTGACCGAGGATGTGCCGCACGTGGGGTCGGGCAATCGGGTGACGGTGCGGCGCCTGGGGAAGGGCTTCCATGCCGTGACGGCGCGCTACGGCTTCATGGAGGATCCGTCGATCGACGACGTGCTCACGGCGGCCCGCGCTCACCAACTGGTGATTCCGATCGAGGGCACGACGTTCTTCCTGGGCCGCGAGACGCTGGTCGCGTCGGACCGGCCGGGGATGGCGATGTGGCGCGAGCGGTTATTCGGATTCATGGCGCGCAACGCCTTGCGCGCGACGGCGTTCTTCAAGATTCCGCCCAACCAAGTCTTCGAAGTGGGGACGCAGATCGAGCTTTAGCAGCAGCGCGGCGCTTTTCCCTTGTTCTCGAAGAACTGCTTCACGTATTCCCGCTCATCGACCTTCGGGGGATGCCCCGCCGCGCGGCAGTGTTCCAGGTACGCCTCGTAATCCGGCGCGCCGATGACGCGCCGCAGCGCGCGCAGCAGCCGCTTAATCGCCTGGCGCATAGGCCGTCTGCACGAACGGAGTCTCGTTCACCGTAGCCGGCTTGCGCTTCGACAACACCAGCCACCACTCCCGCAGCGACACCACCAGCAGTAGCGCCACCACGGTCATGAACAGCAGCGCGACGAAGGTGTTGAGCCGGTCGTTGAAGATCAGGCGCGGCGCATGCGGATCGGCGGAGCCCGCAAGCGAGGCGGCGTGCGCCAGGAAGCCGAGCCGCGGGTCGGCGGCGAAGACCTTCTGCCAGCCCGCGGTCATGGTCACGGTGGTGAGCCAGACCAGCGGCAGCAGCGTGACCCAGGCGTAGCGCTGCCGGCCCATCTTGATGAGGATGGTGGTTCCCACGCACAACGCGACCAGCGCCAGCAGCTGGTTGGAGATGCCGAAGAGCGGCCACAGCGAATTGATCCCGCCCAGCGGATCCACCACGCCCTGATAGAGGAAGTAGCCCCAGGCCGCCACGATCAGGGCGCTCGACGCGGCGACGCTCGGATACCACGACGTCTGCCCGAAGCGCGGCCAGGCGTGTCCCACGATCTCCTGCAGCATGAAGCGGCCCACGCGGGTGCCGGCGTCGATCGTGGTGAGGATGAACAACGCCTCGAACATGATGGCGAAGTGATACCACAGGGCCGTGAAGCCGCGGCCGCCCAGCGTGCTCGCCGCCTGCGAGAAGATATGCGCCATCCCCACCGCCAAGGACGGCGCGCCGCCCGAGCGTGCCACCAGCGTCGCCTCGCCCATCTGGGCGGCGAGCGCCTGCATCGAATCGGGCGACACCACGAACCCGGCGTGCTGCAGCACGTCGGAGGCCTGCG
>DATLWA010000202.1:0-15914 GCA_035576905.1 Gemmatimonadales bacterium | reverse complement strand
CGCTGCCGCGGACCAAGTTCTACGTTCCGGGGTCGGTGCTGCAGGCGCGCGTCGACAACACCCGGCCTGTGGCCTGGGGTATGCCCGATCGCGTCGATGTGTTCTTCGAAGAGAGCCCGGCCTTCGATCTGGGCGCGACGGCGGCGGCGCAGGGCGTGCGGCCGGTCGCGTGGTTCGATTCCGACCGCCCGCTGCGCAGCGGCTGGGCCTGGGGCCAGCAGTACTTGAAGGATGCCGTGGCGGTCGCGGAGGCACCCGTCGGCGATAAGGGCGGCAAGCTGTTCCTGTTCGGCCCCGAGGTCCTCAACCGTGGCCAGCCGCACGGCACGTTCAAGTTCTTTTTCAACGCGATCTATCTGGCGGGAGCGACGCCCGGACCGGGAGTCCCGGCCCGCACGCCGTAGTCTCGAGGAGCGGTGCCTCGCGATTTCGGCGACCCGCTGGTGGTCGTCTTGCCCGTGGCGGCGGTGCTCGCCGCCGCCGCGCTCGGCGCGCGCTGGCTCTTGCCCCGGCTGCTGCGCACCACCGCCTCCGGCCCGGGGCACCGTCTCCCCGTGCCGCCCGAGTGGTGGCCGTGGATCGAGCAGCGCGTGCCGCAAGTCGCCGCACTCGAGCCGCCGGATCGCGACAATCTGCTCCAGCTCGTCGCCCACTTCATACGCGAGAAACGCTTCGAGGGCGCCGGCGGCGCCGCGGTCACGGACGAGATGAAAGTCGTGATCGCAGCGCAGGCGTGCTTCCTGACGCTCAAGGTCGCGGGTCCGTTGTATCCCAGTCTGTCGGTCGTGGTCGTGTATCCCAGCGGCTTTGTGGCGCGGCAGACCGAGATGGGCCGCACGATGAACCTGCCCCGCCACCACGGCCCGCTCGCGGGTGAGGCCTTGTCGGGTGTCGTGGCCCTCGATTGGGAGGACGTGCTGCGGGGCGCGGCCGACCCGCGCGACGGCCGCAACGTCGTGTTCCATGAGTTCGCCCACCAGCTCGACTTCGAGGACGGCCGCGCCGGCGGCGTGCCGGTGCTTCCCGCCGACAGCTACCAGCGCTGGGGTGCGATCATGCGCGAGGCCTTGGATCATCTCCAACAGTGCGTGAACGACGATGTGGCGAGCGCCCTCGACCCGTACGGCGCGACCAACCGCGCGGAGTTCTTCGCCGTGGCGACCGAAGCCTTCTTCGAGCGTCCCGACGACGTGCGCGCCGAGTACCCCGCGTTGTACGAGGCGCTGCGCGAGTTCTACGGGCAGGATCCGGGGCGGCTGGACTAACGCCCGGCCCGGCGTCACTTTGTAGCCATGGTCACCGCCATCGTCCTCCTCGCCGTCGAGCGCGACCGCATCAACGCGATCGCCGAGCAGCTCGCCGGCATGCCCGGCATCACCGAGGTGTACTCCGTCGCCGGACGCTACGACCTGGTCGCCGTGATCCGCGTGAAGACCAACGACGAGCTCGCCGACGTCGTCACCAGTCGCATGCGCAAACTCGCCGGGATCACGAGCACCGAGACCCTCATCGCCTTCCGCGCCTACTCCCGCCACGACCTCGAGGCCGCGTTCTCGCTAGGTAGCTGACCCGCCGTCTTGCACTTTGCCACACTGCTCCCAATACTTAGGTAAGTACTGAGAGAGCAATTCTTTGCGTCTTTTTGACGATACGACGTTCGGCTCCGGGATGCCGAGCACCGCAGCGGTGCTGCGGGGGGTCTACGCCGGCCGGCTGTCGCTCGCCATCGCCATCTACCTCACCGCCGCCCTGAAAGTCCGGGTCGCGGCGCCGCTCGACATCCTGGTGACGTCGCTGCTCCTGCTCATGGCCCTGGCGGTGACCGGGGCGTCCTACTGGCACACGCATATCCGCGGGCGTCCCGCCGGCCGGACCTTCCTCTATCTCCAGGCCGTCTTCGACATCACGCTGGTCACCACCGTGGTGCACATCACGGGGGGCCCCGAGAGCGACTTCACGGGGTTTTACGTCGTCCTGCTGGCGGTCACGGCCGTGCTGATGCCGCCGGTCAGCACGGCGCTCGTCACCGTGCTGACGGGCCTCGTCTACTTCGCCGACGTCTTCTTCGGCCATCAGGTCGCGGTCGGGCCCACGCTGTGGATCCAGCTGGGGGTGTTCGCGTCGGTCGCCGTCGTGACGACGTATATCGCGAGCCGTGTGTCGGTGATGGGGGCGGAGCGCGAGGCGCTCGCCGGCGAGCTGCGCCAGGTGCGGCTCGAGGCGGGCGACGTGCTGCGCAACATCCGCTCCGGCGTCGTGACCGTGGACGGCCAGGGCCGGCTGCTCTTTTCCAATCCGGCGGCCGAAGAGCTGCTGGGCTTCAACGCCGAGGACTGGATCGGCCAGTCGGTGATGCCCGAGTTCGCGCGCATCGCGCCCGAGTTCTGGGCCGCGGTCACCGCCACCGCCCGCCGCGGCGTCCGGCTGATGCGCGTCGAGGCGACGGTGCGGCGGCCCGACCGGACATTCCCCATCGGCGTGACGACCACCACACTGGACCAGCTGAGCGACGAGGGACCGCCGCGCGTCACGGCCATCTTCACCGACATCTCGGACTCCAAGCGGCTGGAAGAGCTGCATTTGCGCGCCGAACGGCTCGAGGCCGTGGCGGAGCTGTCCTCCAGCCTGGCGCACGAAATCAAGAATCCGCTGGCCTCGATCCGCTCTTCCGTGGAACAGCTGTCGCGCTCCACCCGCGCCAACGCGGACGAGAAGTTCCTCGGCGGCCTGATCGTGCGCGAGAGCGACCGCCTGTCGCGCTTGCTCACCGAATTCCTCGACTTCTCCCGCGTGCGCGTGACCGAATACCGCCACCTCGACCTCAAGGAGGTGGCGGCGGGCGCCATCCGCCTGGTACGCGAGAACCCCGACTGCGGCACCGAGGTGAGCATCGAGCTGTCAGGCGACGCCACGTCCATGGACGGCGATGAGGACCTGCTGCACCGCATCGTCTCGAATCTCGTGCTGAATGCGGTGCAGGCCACGGGGCCCAGCGCCCAGGTGAAAGTGCGCGTGGGTCGCGCCAAGGCGGACGCCGCGCTCACACGGCATGTCGGCCTCGACGACCCGGTCGCCCTGATCGTGCAGGACAACGGGCCCGGGATTCCCGAAGCGCTGCGCGAGCGGTTGTTCGAGCCGTTCGTCACCGGGCGCGTGGGCGGCACCGGGCTGGGTCTCGCCATCGTGCAGCGCGCGGTGGACGCCCACCGTGGCATCGTGCTGGTCGAATCCGGGCCGGGCCAGGGCACCACATTTACCATCTACTTCCCGGCCACTCGCCGCAAAGAGGAAGCCGCATGAGCGCATTACCGTCCATCCTCATCATCGACGACGAGTCGGGGATCCTCGAGACGCTGCGCATCCTCCTCAAGAACGAGGGGTTCGACGTCACCACCGCGCAGGGTGGCAAGGCCGGTCTCGAGGCGCTCAAGACCAACATGCCCGACATGGTCCTCACCGATGTGCGGATGCCGCAGGTGACGGGCATCGACATCCTCACCGCCGTGCGCGAGCAGGATCCCGAAACGCCGGTGATCCTGATGACCGCCCAAGCCTCGCTGCAGACGGCGATTCAGGCGGTGAATGAAGGCGCCTTCTACTATATCCAGAAGCCGTTCTCCAACGACGACATGGTGGCGATCTGCCGCCGCGCGGCCGAGCATCGCATGCTGCGGGCGGAGAACAAGCAGCTGAAGCAGGAGATCCGCCGCCGCGAGCGCTCCGGCCAGGTGAAGCCGCTGGGCAAGTCGAAGCCGTTCGGGGACGTGATGCGCCTCGCCGAGCAGGTGGCGCCCACCGAGAGCACCGTGCTGATCCAGGGCGAGTCGGGGACGGGCAAAGAGGTCATTGCGCGCTATATCCACGAGCTGTCGGCCCGCAGTGACGGGGCGTTTCTGTCGATCAACTGCGGCGCGCTGCCCGAGAGCCTGCTCGAGTCCGAGCTGTTCGGCCACGTGAAGGGCTCGTTCACGGGCGCGGTGCGCGACAAGCAGGGACTGTTCGCGGCGGCGCGCGGCGGCACGTTCTTCCTCGACGAAATCGGCGAGATGTCGCCCGCCACGCAGGTCAAGCTGCTGCGCGTGCTGCAGGAGCGGGAATGCATTCCGGTGGGCGGCACCGAGGCGATTCCCGTGGACGTCCGCCTCGTGGCCGCCACCAATCGCGATCTCGAGGACGACATCCGGCGCGGCCGGTTCCGCACCGACCTCTATTACCGCCTCAACGTGATCAACATTCACATGCCCACGCTGCGCGAGCGCCCCGACGACATCCCGATCTTCGTGGACGCGTTCCTGCGGCGCATCGCCAAGGAGCACGGCGACGAGCCCAAGCGGCTGGCCCAGGAGGCGGTGGACTCGATCATGGTGTACCAGTGGCCCGGGAACGTGCGCGAGCTCGAAAACGCGCTGGAGCGCGCGGTCGTCCTCACCAAGGGGCAGGAGATTCCCGCGGCGGCGTTGCCGGTGAAGATCACCGAGCCGCGCCCCGAGCCGCTCGTGGCCGAGCGCCAGCACGCCAATCCCACGCTCGACGTGGTCGAGCAGGCCTACATCACGTGGGTGCTGCAGACTGAGGGCGGCAACAAGACCCGCGCCGCCGAAGTGCTGGGCATTGATCCGTCCACGCTGTACCGCAAGCTCAGCCGGTACGAAGGCGGCTCGAAGCCGGCGGACGCGTGACGACCGCTCCGCAGGACGCCGTCGGCGCCGCGACGCTCGAGCGGCTCGCCGGCGCCCGCAACTACAACCGCTGGCTCACCGACCGCCTGCAGCCGTGGATCGGGCGACGGGTGCTCGAGATCGGCGCGGGACTCGGCAGCATGTCCGAGTTCATCCTCGATCGCGAGCACCTCGTGCTCTCCGACACCGATCCCTATTACCTCGCGCGCCTGCGGGAGCGGTTCGGCGGCCGGCCCAACGTCCGCGTCGCCGAGTTGCGCCTGCCCGAAGCGGACGGCGCGCTCGCGGCCGACCGCCTCGACACGCTGCTCTGTCCCAACGTGCTCGAGCATGTGCCCGACGACGTGGGGTCGCTCGCGGCCATGCGGACCCTCGTGGTCCCCGGCGGCCGGCTGGTGCTGCTGGTGCCGTCGCTGCCCGCCATCTACGGCACGCTCGACGCAGCCCTGGGGCACGTCCGCCGCTACCGGCCGGCCGAGCTGCGGGACAAGTATCGCCGCACCGGCTGGCGCATGGTCCACCTGGAATACTTCAACCTGGCGGGCGTGCCCGGGTGGTGGCTCACGGGCCGGGTGCTGAAGCGCCGCCTCATCCCCACCGGCTCGCTCGGCCTGTACGACGCGCTGGTGCCGCTCTTCCGCTTGGAGCGCTTCCTGCCGTGGCGGGTGGGGCAGTCGCTCATCGCGATCGGCGAGGCGTCGTGATGGCCACGGGTTCCGACATGCTCGTCTCGGTCGTCGTCCCGGCGTACAACGAAGCCGCGACGGTCGAGGCTGCCGTACGCCGCCTGCGCTCGGTGCCGCTGCGTCTCGAGGTGATCGCCGTCAACGACGCGTCGACCGACGACACCGCGGCGATTCTCGACCGTCTACGGACGGCCGGCCTGCTCGACCGCGTGATCCACCACGAGGTCAATCGCGGCAAGGGCGCCGCCCTGCGCTCGGCGTTCGCCGTGGCGACCGGCGACGTCACCGTCGTGCAGGACGCCGACCTGGAATACGACCCGGCCGACCTGCCCGCGCTCATCGCCCCGATCCGCGGCGGCCAAGCCGACGCCGTCTACGGCTCCCGTTTCCAGGGCGGGCCGCACCGCGTGCTCTATTTCTGGCACTACGTAGGCAACCGCGCCCTCACGCTCCTGTCGAACATGTTCACCAACCTGAACCTGACCGACATGGAGACCTGCTACAAACTGGTCCGTACCGATCTGCTCAAGCGGCTCCCGCTCACCGCCAACCGCTTCGGCTTCGAGGTCGAGCTCACGGCGCGGCTTGCCCAGGCGCGGGCCCGCATCTGGGAGCTTCCCATTTCCTACAGCGGCCGGACGTACGAGGAAGGCAAGAAGATCACGTGGCGTGACGGCGTCGCCGCGCTGCTCCATATCATCCGGTTCAACCTGTTTCCGCCGGGGGGTGATTGGCGGACGCGGCGCTGAGCCGCGCGGCCACGCGCGCGGGACTCGTCGCCGCCGCCGTGGCGCTCGCCGGCGGCGTGGTGGCCGTGAACCGGCTGTTGGTCGGCGTGTTCTACGACGACGGGTTGTATGCGGGTCTGGCGCTGGCGCTCGCGCGCGGCGCGGGCTACGTGCACCCGCACCTCCCGGGCGCCCCGGCCGCCATTCATTACCCGCCGCTATATCCGCTCGTACTCGCCCCGCTGTTCGGCCTGCTGCCGCTCGACGCGGCGGCGCTCGCGGGCAAGGTCTTGAACCTCCTGCTCGCCGCGACGGGCGCAGGCCTGATCGCATGGCACGCGGTGCGCGTCGAGCTCTTGGGACCCGTGGCGCCGCGCTGGCTCGCGCCCACGGTGGTCGCCGCCGCGGCCCTCGCGATGCCGTCGCTCGCGATGCAGGCCGTGCTCTTCGCCGAGCCGCTGTTCGTCGTGCTGCTGGTGCTGGCCATCGCCTCGGCCGATCTGCCGCCCGCTGGATGGTCGCCGGGGCGCGCGGCGCTGCTGGCCGGCGCGGCCGCCGCGCTGGCGTTGCTCACCCGCTCGATCGGCGTGGCGGCGGGGGCGGGTATCGTGGTATTCCTCTTCGTCGTACGAGGCGCGTCATTCCGCGTGCTCGCGCGGGCCGCTGCGCCGGTGGCGCTCGCGGCGGCCGGCTGGGGTGTGTGGCTGGCGCGGCACGGCGCCGGACTCGATGCGGCCCTGGCCCTCAATTACGGGAGCTACGGCGAGGTGGTCCGCCAGACGGGACTGGCGGCCTTCGGCGTGAGCGCGCCCGACTTGCCCCGTCCGCTCGCGGCGATCACGCTGGGATGGGTCCCGTCATTGCCGTTGTTCCTGGTGATCGCGGGGGCGGCGTTGGCAATCCTGATCTACGGCCTGATCCTGCTGTGCCGCCGCTCCAGCGCCGGATTCACGCTGCTCGGCTACCTCGCCATTCTCGCCCTCTGGCCCTACCCACCGGACCGCTTTCTCTGGGCTGTCCTGCCGTGGCTGGCGCTCGCATGGGCCGCGGGTGCGGTCGCGTTGTGGCGCGGGCGTGTGCGCATCGCCGTGGGACTGGTCGCCGCGTGTCTTGCGGCCGGATATGCGACCTACGAAGTGCGGGGCTACGCGCATCGCTGGTGGGAAGGGGCGGCGCGCGACATCTCGGAGAACTTCACCGAGTTGCTGCCGTGGGTACGAACGCTGCCGGGGAATGCCGTCGTCGCCACCGATGACGAAGCGCTGGTCTGGCTCTATAGCGGGCGTCGCGCCGTGCCGCTCTACCTCTACTCCTATAGCGGTCGCAATATCATCGAGCCCGATCCGGCCGCCCACCGCGCCTACCTCGAACGTCAGGGCGTGACCCACGTCCTGCTGGGGAGCCCGTCGGGCGACGCGGCGCGCGAGCTGCACGCGCTGCTGGTCGCCTATCCGCATTGGCTCAGCGGCGTCCAGCGCTGGCCGGGCGGGCGGTGGGCGTTCGCGGTGACTCCCGATGTCCACTAGGCGCCTCCGGCTCGCCGTCGCGGCCTGCGCGGTGGTGGTCTATGTCGGCGCGCTGTGGAACCGTTTCGCGATGGATGACCTCTACATCATCGCGTTCAATCCCCTGGTCCGCCGGGCGTCCGGGGTGTGGCAGGCGTTCGGCGCGCCGTACTGGCCGCCGTCGTACGGCGGCAAGATGTACCGGCCTCTCGTCATCGCGTCCTTCGGACTGGACCGCCTCATCGGCCCCGTGGCGTGGTTCCACGCCGTGAACCTGATCTGGCACGCGGCGGCGAGTGTAGCGGTCGCCGCGCTGGCGCGACGTTGGACTTCCTGGCAGGGCGCCCTGGCCGCCGGCCTGGTGTTCGCCGTGCACCCCGTACACGTCGAGGCCGTGGCCAACGTGATCGGCCGCGCCGAGCTGATGGCCGCCGCGTTCGCGTGCCTCGCCGTCTACGCGGCGCTCGAGCGGGACAGCATCGTCTGGTGCGCCGCAGCGCTCGCCCTGGGCCTGCTCGCCAAGGAAAACGCGGCGGCCGCCCCGATGCTGATCGCGTGGGCCTGGGTTCTCGGGTTGCGACGCCCCGCAGGCGGCCGGCGCCGGATGGCGCTGTACGCCGTCAGCTGGGTGGCGCTGGCGATCGGCTACGGCGCGGTCCGCTGGCTGGTGTTGCATCCGTTCGCCCGCTCGAACGTGATCGCGCCCGTATTCTTCGAAGCCACCTGGTTGCAGCAGCGCTTCACCGCCATCGCGGCCCTGGCAGACGTCGTGCGACTCCTCGTCTTCCCGCTCACCTTGCGGGCCGACTACTCGCCGAACGAATACACCCTGGTCGCATCCCCACTCGACGTCCGGTTCCTCCTCGGCGTAGGCGCGTTCGCGCTCTGGGGCGCGTTGCTGTGGCGGGCGTGGCGACGGGGCCGGACACTCGAAGCCTTCGGCCTCGGGTGGATCGCCATCGCCCTGCTGCCGGTGGCGAACCTGCTCTTTCCCACCGGCATCCTCCTCGCGGAGCGCACCCTCTACCTGCCTTCGATAGGGCTGGCGCTGGCGATGGGCGCGTGGTTCTCGGCGCGCGCGCGCGCGCCGTGGCTCGCGCTGGCGGCGGTCGTGATCGCGGGGGGAATCCGCACCGCCCTGCGCGTCCCGGTCTGGCACGACGACCGGTCCGTCACGTTGAGCATCATCACCGACTCACCCGACTCCTACCGCGGGCCGGCCCGGACCGGCGGCCTGTTGCAGAGCGCGGGGCTGCCGGTCAAAGCGCTCGCCGACTATCAGGTTGCCGTCCACATCTACGATCGCGACCCCACCACATTCGTCGGCGCCGCCGACGCCGCGTTCACGCTCCGCCAGCCGGCGCTCGCCGACTCTCTGTTGGTGCGCGCCGCGCAGCTGTGCTTTCGTTGCACCGGGTACCTGTACACCCAGGCCGCCGCTGCGCGCTCGCGCGGAGACACGGTAGTGGCGGACTCGCTGCTCGCTCACGCCCGAGCTTGGGAGACGCCGTGAGCGCGGCGCGCGTCGCCGTGGCGGTTGCGGCGGCGCTCCTGTTTCTGCCCGCCATCCGCTATGGCTACGTGCAGGACGACCGCGCCATCATCGCCGCGAACCCTGCGGCCCACTCCGTCACAGCAGCGCTGGGCGCGTTCGATCAGCCGTACTGGCCCCGGCCCGCTGCGGGCGGGCTGTACCGGCCGCTGACGATTCTTTCATACGCCGCCGATTGGTCGCTCTCCGGCGGGAACGCGGGCTGGCTCCACCTGATGAACGCGCTGTGGCACGGCCTCGCGACCTTGCTGGTGATGCTCGTGCTGGCGCGCTGGCTCCCCGAGCCGGGCGTCCTCACCGCGGGTCTCGTGTTCGCGGTCCATCCGGTTCACGTCGAGGCGGTGGCCAGTCTGGTGGGCCGCGCCGATCTGTTGGTCGCGGTCGCCTTGCTTGGCGCCGTGCTCGCTGCGCGGCGCCGCAGTTGGGTGGCGGCGTGTGCGCTCGCCGCTGCCGCCATGCTCAGCAAGGAGCACGGTGTCATCGTTGGTGTCGTGATACTGCTCGATGACTGGCTGCATTCGGCGAACGGCCGCCTCGGCTACCCGCGGGCATTCTATGCCGCCCTCGGCGCGCTGACGCTGGTATTCCTGGCAGGGTGGTGGCACGTGGGCGGTGCCGGCGCGCAGGATGCCGCGGCGCCTTTCCTTGGCGCATCCGCCGGCCGCCGGCTCGCTATCGCGCTGCCGGCATTGTGGTGCGCGGCCCGGTTGCTTGTCTTCCCGCTCGATCTCTCGGCCGATTACAGTCCCCAGGTCATCCCGGCGTACTCGGGTCTTTCTCTTGCGGCGGTCGCGGGCATCGGCGTCGTGGTGGGCGTGCTGTGCCTTGCGTGGTGGTGCCGGCGGTGGGCGCCCGCCATCACGTTCGCCGCCGTCGTGGCGGCTCTCGCAATCGCCCCGACGTCGAACCTGCTGCACTCCTCGGGAGTGGTCCTCGGCGAGCGGACCTTGTACTTGCCCGTCCTGCTCGTCGCGACTGGGGCGGGGATAGGTGTCGCGGCCCTGATCGCTCGCGGCCACAGGCTCGCGGCCGTGGTGGTCACGGCACTCGCGGTGTGTGCCCTCGGTGCCCGCACGCTCGATCGCTCACCCGCGTGGCGGGACAACCGCACGTTCTTGCTGACGCTGCTCGCGGAGCACCCCGAGTCTTATCGCGCTCATGAGTCCGCGGCGGCGGTATACGCGGGGTTGGGCGACGCGCCCACCGGGCTGCGCGAGTACGCCGTGGCGGAGAGCCTCTTCGCCGGCGATCCGCATCTCGACGCCGCGTACGCGCTCATGTTGTTCGCTCAGGGCGACACCGCCACGGCCCTGCCGCTCGCGGCACGCGCCGCGGCGCGGTTGCCGAACGACCGCGTGGTGTTGCGCTGCCGGTTTCTGACGGCTTGGGCTCGCCGCGACCAGCGCGGGGCCCGCGCCCTGGCCGACACCGCCGGCCGCCTTTTTCCTGCGGAGCAGGCATGGTATCGTCTTCAACTACAGTGACTTATGCTGCTCTTGCTTCCAGCCAACGGAATCGCAAAACGCCCCAGACTCGGGGCTCTCCCGACGACTGGCCTGGGCGTGCTTTCGTCGCCTAACTGATTGTCACCGAGTGCTTTGACTCGATGTTGCCCGCGTGCGGCACAAGGTTTGCTTCTGCTGTCAATGGGAAAATCGTCGCTGTAAACGCGACCCGTTAGTGTTCTCCAATGAGGAGGAGTAGATGAACCGGAAAGGCTTCACCCTAATCGAGCTGTTGATCGTGGTCGTGATCATCGGCATTCTGGCCGCGATCGCGATTCCGAAGTTCGCGAACACGAAGGAGAAGGCGTACTTGGCGTCGATGAAGTCGGATCTGCGCAACCTGATCACGGCTGAAGAGGCCTACTTCGCCGACTCAGTGAAATACACGACCAACCTGGGCACCGCGTTCGCTACGAGCGCCGGCGTCGTTGGCCCGACCATCGCCTTGACGGCCGATGGTTGGACGGGCTGGGTCAGCCACACCACGACTCCGAAGACCTGCGTGATCTTCGTGGGTTCGACGGCGATCGCGCCGGCCACCAAAGAAGGCGCGCCGACCTGCCAGTAAGCTCGTTGCTGCGAGCGGACTGACAGAGTTCGGAAGTTGTTGGGAGGCCAGGGGACTTCCCCTGGCCTCTCGGCTTTGGTACGGTGCTCAACCTGCAACACCGAGGGTGACCATGACGCGCAAAGGCTTCACGCTCATTGAGCTGCTGATCGTCGTGGTGATCATCGGCATTCTCGCGGCCATCGCGATCCCGAAGTTCGCCAACACGAAGGAAAAGGCGTACGTGGCTTCTATGAAGACCGATGTCCGCAACCTCGTGACATCGGAAGAGGCCTACTTCGCCGACTCGGTGAAATACACGACCAACCTCGGCACGTTGTACGCCACCAGCGCCGGCGTCGTCGGCCCGACCATTACGCTGACCGCCGATGGCTGGACGGCGTGGGTGAGCCATACCACCACCGCGAAGACCTGCGCCATCTATATCGGCTCCACCGCGCTTGCGCCGGCCACCAAGGAAGGCACGCCGGCCTGCGCCTAGAGCCTCGTTTTTGGGGTCTTGCTTCCGGCCAACGGACTGGCAAAAAGCCTCACGCCAGGGGTCTCAAAACCACTTTTCCGGGGCCCCGGTACTTGCGTAACCTATTTGTGCAGAATAGTTTACAGGCGGGAAGGCTATACCACGGCACAGACCTTGCTTCAAATGGTAACAGGGCAGGGTCCTGAATCACGAGAATTTGCGCCCTATGCGCAACCCATAGTGTCTCCAATGAGGAGGAGTAGATGAACCGCAAGGGTTTCACTCTGATCGAGCTGTTGATCGTGGTCGTGATCATCGGCATTCTGGCCGCGATCGCGATCCCGAAGTTCGCGAACACGAAGGAGAAGGCGTATCTGGCTTCGATGAAGTCGGATCTCCGGAACCTGATCACCGCTGAAGAGGCGTATTTCGCCGACTCGGTGAAGTACACGACCAACCTGGGCACCGCGTTCGCGACGAGCGCTGGCGTCGTTGGCCCGACCATCGCCTTGACGGCCGATGGTTGGACGGGCTGGGTCAGCCACACCACGACTCCGAAGACCTGCGTGATCTACGTGGGTTCGACGGCGATCGCACCGGCCACCAAAGAAGGCGCGCCGACGTGCAAGTAAGCCTTCGGGCTTGCTGACTGAGAGAGCGGCGGGGCTTCCCCGCCGCTCTTTTTTTCTGCCTATTCCATCCGCCATGTCGAAGAAACCCTCGCTCAAGAGCGAGCTGCTGTTCAACCTCGCGTTCCTGGCAGCCGCCGCCCTCTTGCTTGGCGTGGGGTCCGTGCTCGTCGTGTCGAGCGTCGCACCGGAGCGCGCGTTTCCCTTCATCCTCGTCATCGTGACGCTCGACGTCGGCATCTTCATCGTCTTCGGCCGCTACATCGTGACGCGCCATGTCCTGCGGCCGGTCGAGCGCCTCGTCGCCGCGGCCGACGGCGTCGCCGCGGGCGACCTGGCCGCTCGCGCTCCCGACGCCGAAACCGCGGACTTCGCCCTGCTGGCCGCGCGGCTCAACCGCATGACCGACAGCTTACTCGACGCGCAAGGCCAGCTCGTGCGCTCGGAAAAACTCGCCAGCGTGGGGCGCCTCGCCGCCGGTGTCGCCCATGAAATCGGCAATCCCCTGGGTGCCATCGGCACCTACCTCGACGTGCTGCGCCGCCGCGGCGCCGATCCCGAGGTCATGGCGGGCCTCGGCCGCGAGCTCGAGCGCATCGACCGTATCGTGCGGAGCCTGCTCGACTACGCCCGCCCCAAGAGCGAAGCGCTGCAGCCCGTGGCCGTGGAGCATGTGGTACGGACCGCGTTCGAGCTGCTCCAGGGGCAGGGCGCCCTCAAAGGGGTGGAGGCGCAGCTCGACGTGACCCCCGACGTCCCCAGCATCCTCGGCCTGGCGCACGAGCTGGAGCAGACCCTGGTCAACCTCCTGTTGAATGCGGTCGATGCCGCTCCCGGCGGCACCGTCGTGGTGGGCGCCCGCCGCTGGGCGTACGAGCCGGGGCACGTACCGCCGCATCGTGCCGGTGACCCGGCGGCGGCGGCGTTCCCGCGCCACCCCGAGCGGCGCCCGTCCCGCGTGGAGTTCGCGCCCGGCCTGGTGGGCGCGCTGCTGTTCGTGGCGGACTCGGGGCCGGGCGTGCCGCCGGCGGACCGCCGCACGGTGTTCGAGCCGTTCTACACGACCAAGGCCCCGGGGCGCGGCACGGGCCTGGGGCTCGCGATCGTGGCGCGCGCCGTGGATGAAATGGGCGGCGTCGTGTGGGTGGACGGCGCGCGTGAGGGCGGAGCAGCCTTCAAGATGTTCTTCCCAGCAACCCGATGACACGCGTCCTGGTCGTCGACGACGAACCGGGCCTGCGCCAGTCGCTGGGCCTGCTGCTCTCCGACGCGGGCTATGACGTGGCCGCCGAGGGCGACGCCCAGCGCGCGCTGGAGCGCGCGACCACCGAGCCTGTCGACCTGGTGCTGTGCGACGTGCGCATGCCGGGGATGGACGGCCTGGCGTTCCTGCGGGCATATCGCGAGCGCGGCGGGGGCGGGCTCGTGATCATGATGAGCGCCTACGGTGGCGAAGAGGCGGCGCTCGCCGCCATGAAAGAAGGCGCCTACGACTACATCCCCAAGCCGTTCCGGCCCGACGAAGTCGTATTGACCCTGCGCAAGGCCGAGGAACGCGAGCGCCTGCGGCATACGGTGGCGCACCTGCGCGCCCAGCTCGACACCGGCGGTCCCGCGGCCCGCGCCGTGGTCGCCGAGAGCGCGGCGATGCGCGCGGCGCTCGATCTCGTGGCGCGGGTGGCCGAGCACAAGAGCACGGTCTTGATCACCGGCGAGAGCGGCACGGGCAAGGAGGTTATCGCCCGCGCCATTCACCGGGCGAGCCCGCGGGCGGGGGCGCCGTTCGTCGCCATCAATTGCGCTGCGATTCCTGAGAACCTGCTCGAATCGGAGCTCTTCGGGCACGTGCGCGGCTCCTTCACGGGCGCGACGAGCGACAAGCCGGGTCTGTTCGAACAGGCCAATGCCGGGACGCTGCTGCTCGACGAAATCGGCGAGCTGCCCCTGGGCCTGCAAGCCAAGCTGCTGCGCGTGCTGCAGGACGGCGAGATCCGGCGCGTGGGGGATCAGAAGTCGCGCCGCGTGGACGTGCGGGTGCTCGCCGCCACGGCGAAAGACCTGGGCGCCGAAGCGGCGGCCGGCCGGTTTCGCGAGGACTTGTACTACCGGCTCAACGTGGTGGCGATCGCGCTGCCGCCGTTGCGGGAGCGCGGCGAAGACATCGCGCCGCTGGCCCGGCATTTCGTGGCCGACATGGCGCGCCGGCTGGGCCGCCCGCTCGACTTGTCGCCCGACGCCGTGCGCTGGCTCGAGCAGCAACCCTGGCGCGGCAATATCCGCGAATTGGAGCACGCGATCGAGCGGGCGGCGGTCCTGAGCGACAAGACCCTCCTTGGCCCCGCGGATCTCGCCGCCAAGCTCCCCCTGGCCGCGTCAGCGGAGAGGGGGTCAGGGGGCGAGGTACGAGGGGAGGGTAAGCTCAAGGACCAGCTCAACTCCGCCGAGAAGCGGGCCATCCAGGCGGCCCTGGATGCGGCGGACGGCAACCGCGCCGCCGCGGCCAAACGCTTGGGGGTGAGTCTCCGGACTCTCTTCTACAAGATGGTTCGGCATCGCATGGGGTAGTGCAATGTTTTGCACGAGTGCAGCATTCTGCAGTACCAGGACGACCACCTCCTGTATCGCAATGCCTTGAGAATCAATATGTTACGCTACGGCACGCATCCTGTATAGTGTTTACGCCACAGAGGAGGCAGGGCCATGAGCAAGCGCGGCTTCACGTTCGTCGAAATCCTGATCGTGATGGTCATCATCGGGGTGATCGCGTCATTCGGCATTCCGCGAATTCGCGATTCCATGCTGAAGGTCAACATCCGGTCGGCGCGGGTGGGGTTCTCGCTGCTGGCCGTGACGGCGCGGCAAGCGGCGGTCGCGCGGGGCTGCCGCGGCGTACTGCACATCACCAACGGGACCAGCGGCAAAGTCTGGGTGACGACCTGCCAGATCACGGCTACCGGCAACGCGGGCACAGCGGTGGACACCATCGGGGTGCCGACCGGATTGGCGTCGCGCTACGGCGTGAACATTGCTTCGACGGTGGATTCGATCCAGTACGACCCGCGCGGCATCAGCATCGGGTACACGCGGGCAGTCGTGACGTTCACAGCCTCCGGCACGTCGTACACCGACTCTGCCGTCGTCAACGCCATCGGGAAAGTGACGCACTAATGAACCGGATTCGTAGTGAACGCGGCTTCACGATCATCGAGGTGATCGTGGCGATGATCGTTCTGACAGTGGGCATTCTGGCGCTGGGCAGCACGTCGGCGCTGGTGACCCGCATGATCGCCCGCGCCAACCGCGCCGCGCAGGCCGCGAGCTTCGCGGCCCAGCGGATGGAGATACTGCGGCCGCAGGGGTGCATCGCGCGCACCAATGGGTCCGACACGCTGTATCACGGCAGCCAGTGGATCGCATACAACACGTGGACATGGTCGACGTTACCGATCCGCACCGGCAACGGCGGCAACGCGGCCTACGGGATGCGCATCGTGTCGGTGTTCAAGGGCGCGGTCAACAAGCTGCGCACCGACACGCTGGAGACGGAGGTTCTATGCGGCACCTGACCCGCCGCGGCTTCACGCTGGTCGAGCTGCTCGTGG
>DATLWA010000201.1:0-5428 GCA_035576905.1 Gemmatimonadales bacterium | reverse complement strand
CGGACGCGTTTACGATTCCTGGCTTTGTCCCCGAATACATCCGGCCGCTGTTCTGCGAAGGGCGCGGCCCGTTCCGGTGGGTGGCGCTGTCGGGCGATCCCAAAGATTTGCACCGCACCGACGACCTGGTGCTCGAGCTGTTTCCCGAGAACGAGCACCTGCGCCGCTGGATCGCGCTGGCGCGCGAGCGCGTGGCGTTTCAGGGATTACCGGCGCGCATCTGCTGGCTGGGGCAGGGCGAGCGAGCGCGCTTCGGTGTGGCGCTGAACGACCTGGTGAAGAAGGGCGCGCTGTCCGCGCCGATCGTGATCGGGCGCGATCATCTCGACACGGGGTCGGTGGCGTCGCCGTTTCGTGAGACCGAAGGCATGAAGGACGGCTCCGACGCCATCGCGGACTGGCCGATTCTCAACGCGCTGCTCAACGTCGCCTCGGGCGCGTCCTGGGTGTCGTTCCACCACGGCGGCGGCACGGGCATCGGCACGTCGCTGCACGCGGGCCAGGTGATCGTCGCCGACGGCACCCCCGCCGCGGGGCGCCGGCTCGAGCGGGTGCTGACCAACGATCCCGGGATCGGCGTGGCGCGTCACGCCGACGCGGGGTATCCCGCAGCCCTCGACACTGCGCGGCGGCACGGCATTCGCCTGCCGATGCGCGAGGCCTCCGACTGAGCACCCTGCTCGTCGGCGCGCGGCAGGTGGTGACGTGCCGCGGCAGCACGAGCGCGCGCCGCGGTGCCGCGCTGGCGCAGCTTGAAGTGCTCACGGGCGATCCGGCGGTGCTGCTCGAGGGCGATCGCATCACGTGGGTCGGCCTCCGCAAGGAGGCGCCGCGGCCGGCCGGCGCCACCGTGGAGGTCCGCGGCGTCTTGTTTCCCGGGTTCGTCGATTGCCATACGCACGGCATCTTCGGCGCGCCGCGGTTGGACGACCACGAGCGCCGCGCCCTCGGCGAGGACTACAAGGCGATCGCGGCCGCGGGCGGCGGCATCCTGCAGTCGGTGCGCGACGTGCGGGCGCGGCCCGAAGACCAGCTCGCGGCATTGGCCCGCGCGCGGCTCACCACGCTGCTGTGGCACGGCAGCACCACCATCGAAGTGAAGTCGGGCTACGGTCTTGCGACGGACGCCGAGCTGAAGCAGCTGCGCGCGCTGCAGCGCGCGGCGCGCGACGTGCCCGCGACGCTCGTCCCCACATTCCTCGGCGCGCACGAAGTGCCCCCGGAGTACCGCAACCGCCGCGCCGAGTACGTGCGCCTGGTGTGCGAGGAGATGCTGCCGGCCGTCGCGGGCGAGCGGCTGGCCCGCGCGTGCGACGTGTTCTGCGAGCCGGGCGTGTTCGACGTCGCGGAGGCCCGCACCATTCTCACGGCTGCCCGCCGGCTCGGGCTCGACTGCAAGCTGCACGCCGACGAGCTGGAGGGGTCGGGTGGGGCCGAGCTGGCCGCCGAGCTGGGCGCGCGCTCGGCGGATCACCTCGCGGCCGTGTCACCTGCGGGCATTGCGGCCCTGGCCGCGAGCGACACGGTGGCCGTGGTCCTGCCCGCCACGATGACGTTCCTGGGCCGGCCGCGGCAGGCGCCGGCGCGCCGCCTGATCGAGGCCGGGGCGGCACTGGCCCTCGCCACCGACTTCAATCCCGGGTCGTCGCCTACGATTTCCTTGCCGCTCGTGATGGCGCTCGGCGTCAGTCAGCTGGGCCTGCGCCACGCCGAAGCTGTGCTCGCCGTCACCGTGAACGCGGCGGCGGCCCTCGGCCTGGCGGACCGGGGCCAGATCGCGGCAGGATTCCGCGGCGACATCGTGGCGCTGGGCGTGAGCGACTGGCGCGAAGCGGCGTACTGGATGGGCGCGAATCTCGTAACCGACGTCTGGACAGCGGGTTCGGCTTGTCCCAGCCCGTCGCCGCGGGTATCTTTGGGCTTCCATGTCGAAGCTTGAGAAGCTGAAAGAGAAGGCCAAGACCCTCGAGGCGAAGGATTCGAAGGGGGCCGTCGAGGCGTGGCTGGAAGTCCTCAACGTGCAGGATGAGGAGGCGGATCCCAACCCCGACCTCTCGATTTACAATCGCGTCGGCGATCTCTACGTCAAGCTGAAGAATCCCGGCGAAGCGGCCGATTACTACGACAAGGCCGTCGACAAATACGCCGAGCAGGGCCTCCACAACAACGCGATCGCGATGTGCAACAAGGTCCTGCGCAACGCGCCGGGCCGGCCCACCGTGTATCTCAAGCTGGCGAAGTTGTACGCGGCCAAGGGCTTCATGGCGGAGGCCAAGCAGAACTTCGTCGAGTACGCCGAGCGGATGCAGAAGGCGGGCAAGATCCAGCAGGCGTTCTCGGCGCTGAAGGAATTCACCGACATCTCGCCGGAGAGCGACGATCTCCGCAAGATGCTCGAGGAGCACTTGAAGATGTACGGGGCGCCGGAGCGCCGCTCGATGTCGGGGGGCCGGCCGAGCAGCACGTTGCCGCCGATCATCGAGACGCCCAAGGACCCGCGGCGCAAGACGTCGAGCCTCGTGTTCCTCGATCTCGACGCGCCCGCGGGATCCAAGGCGGCGCCGCCGGCGGCGAAGGCCACCCCGGCCAAGCCCGCGCCGCCGCCCGTGGTGGAGTCGATTCTCGAAGAGCCCACGGCCGAGCCCGACACGAGTCTGGAGATCGAGACCACGTCGCTGGTGGAAGAGACGGTCGACGCGTCCGGCGGCGCGCTCGACGGCCTCGAGATCACGAGCAGCGATTTCGGCAGCGTGCGCGACGACGCCGGCGACACGCCGTCGTTGCGCGACGAGGTGGACGTCGGCGAGGTCGAGCCGATGGCGGGACTCGAGCCCACCGAAGCCGGGGTGGACGACGCGGACGCGGGCGATCTGGGACTGATCGACATCGACGAGGAGCCCGAGCCGGAGCCGCCGCCCAAGCCCGCGCCGAAGGTCGCGCCCAAGTTCACGCCCAAGATGCCCGCCCGGCCCTCAGCGCCCACGCCGAAGGTCGGGCCGCCGCCGCGCGTGGGGCCGCCGCCGAAACCCGCGGCCGCGCCCAAGGTCGGGCCGCCGCCGAAAGTCGGACCGCCGCCGAAGGTGGGGCCGCCGCCGAAGCCCGCGCCGCCGCCCGCTGAGCCGCCCCGGCGCAAGACGGTCGTGGAGATTCCGCCGCTCGAGCTGGAGCCCGATTTCGAGACGGCCACGGCCGAGACGGGGCACGAGGTCGACGACGAGCCGCTCGCGATGGACGAAGGCGGATCGACGCATCCCGACTTCATCCAGACCGAAGACGACACGTCGCTGGCGCCGGGGGGCCGGCGGTCGGGGTTCATCGACATGGGCGTCGACGGCATCGTGGCGCAGGGCGACGCGATGAGCTCGCTCGTCTTCGACAACATCGAGCCCGACACCGCCGCCACCGGCACCAGCATCGAAGAGCTGGAGGGGCGGGTCGCCGACAACCCCGACGATCCCGAGGCGCACCAGGCGCTGGGTGAAGCGCTGATCGAGGCGGGCAACCAGGATCGCGGCGTGGAGGAGCTCGACATCGCGACGGCCGGCTTCGAAGCGGCCGACAATCTGCAGCAGGCGCAGGACCTGGTCGACGAAATCCTGCGGGTCGACCCCAACAGCGTGCGCCACCGCCAGAAGCTGGTCGAGTTCGCGTTCAAGTCGGGCGACAAGGCGAAACTGATCGACGCGTACGTCGAGCTGGCGGACACGCTGCTGCGCGGCGACCTGCCGGACAAGGCGCGCGCGGTGTACGAGCGCGTGGTGGAGCACGACCCCAAGAATCAGCGGGCGCGCTCCGCGCTGGCCATGCTGTCGCCCGCGGCCGCCGCGCCCGTCGACAAGAAGACGGCCGCGAAAGACGCCAAGATGAAAGTGCGCGACGAGGCGGCCGATGGCGCCGACTACGTCGACCTCGGCGCGATGATGCTCGAAGAAGAGGCGCCCGAGCGCGACACGCGCATGACCGTGGACGACGAAGAGCCCACGGGCGACGAGGAGCAGGACTTCCAGGACATGCTGGCGCGCTTCAAGCAGGGCATCGACGAGAACATCGCCGAGGGGGACTTTCAGTCGCACTACGACCTCGGCGTCGCGTTCAAGGAGATGGGCCTGTTGGACGAAGCGATCTCCGAGTTCCAGAAGGCGCTGCGCGCGCCCGAAGGCAAGCTGCGCACGTCGGAAGCATTGGGCGCCTGCTTCTTCGACAAGAAGGCGTACACGGTGGCGGAGTCGATCCTGCGCCGCGGCCTCGAGCTGCCGGCGCAGAACGACGAGGAGCGGCTGGGCATCCTGTACTGGCTGGGCCGGGCGCTGGAAGAGCAGGGCAAGGCGCGCGAGGCGCGCGAGCTGTACGGCCGCGCGTTCGCCGTGAACATCCGGTTCATGGACGTGGGCGAGCGGGTCAAAGCCCTCGCCAAGGCGAAATAGGGTGGGCCCCCAGGTCACCCGCGCGTCGCTGCGCGACATCCAGCTCCCCGTGGCCGCCGAGCTCGACCAGGTGGCGGGCGAGCTGCGCCGCATCGTCAGCGCCGACTTCCCGCTCATCACCGACGCCAACGAGCACCTGCTGCGGATGCGCGGCAAGCAGTTCCGGCCGACGTTGCTGCTGCTCAGCGCCCGCGCCTCGGGCGCGGAGAATCCGCGGGCCGTGACGCTCGCCGCGGTGGTCGAGCTGATTCACCTCGCCACGCTGGTGCACGACGACTCGGTCGACCACTCGGTGCTGCGGCGCGGCATGCCCACGATCAACGCGCTGTTTTCGCACCAGATCGCCGTGATCATGGGCGACTATCTGTACTCGCGCGCCATCGTCGAGCTGGTGCGGCTGGCCGACCTCGACGCGCTCGCGGTGTTCGCGCGCGTCACCAACGAGATGACCGTGGGCGAGATGCGGCAGCTGCAGGCGCACGACAAGATGGCCTACTCCGAAGATCAATACGATCACCTGATCCGCTCCAAGACCGCGTCGCTGCTCGCCGGCGCCTGCGAAGTGGGCGCGCTGCGCGCGGCGCCGCCGCACCGCCAGGCGTTGGGCCGCTTCGGCATGCTGCTGGGGATGGCGTTCCAGATCACCGACGACCTGCTCGACTACACCGAGCCGGAAGCCGTGACCGGCAAGCCGTTCGGGCTCGACCTGAAGGAGCACAAGGTCACGCTGCCGCTCATCGCCATCCTGTCGTCGCTCACGGCGGCCGAGCGCGACGCGGTGCGCCGCCTCTTCGCGACGCCGGTGCCGGCCGACGACCAGGTGGCGGACGTGGTGGCAATGGTCGAGACCTATGGCGGGCTCGATTACGCGCGCGAACGGGCCACGTACTACGCGTCGCTGGCCGAGGCCGCGCTCGAGGCGACGCCGGCGTCCGACGCCCGCGACGCGCTGCGGGGCGCGATCACGTATGCCGTGGAACGGCGGCGCTGATGGCGCAGGTCCC
>DATLWA010000200.1:0-14187 GCA_035576905.1 Gemmatimonadales bacterium | reverse complement strand
CGATTCGCTGCCGCGGGCTCGTCAAGCGCTACGGCACGCTCGCGGCCGTGGACGGGCTCGACCTCACCGTCGCCGCGGCTGAGTGCTTCGGCCTGCTCGGGCCGAACGGCGCCGGCAAGACCACCACCATCGAAATTCTCGAGGGCCTCACGCTGCCCGACGCGGGCGACGTCGAGGTCCTGGGGATGCATTGGGACGACGGCGCGGGCGGCCGCGCCCTGCGCGAGCGCCTCGGCATCCAGCTGCAGGAGACGCAGCTCGCCGACAAGCTGACCGTCCGCGAGACCGTGGCGCTGTTCCGCAGCTTGTACAAGCATTCCCACACCGTGGACGAGGTGCTGGACCTGGTCGAGCTGCAGGACAAACGCGACACCTGGGTCAACAAGCTCTCCGGCGGCCAGAAGCAGCGGCTCTCGGTCGCGTGCGCCCTCGTGAGCAAGCCCGACCTGCTCTTTCTCGATGAACCCACCACCGGCCTCGATCCACAGTCGCGCCGCCAGCTGTGGGACATCATCGTGAAGTTCCGGGCCGGCGGCGGCACGGTGCTGCTCACCACCCATTACATGGAAGAAGCCGAGCGCCTGTGCGACCACGTGGCCATCATGGATCACGGCAAGGTCATCGCGCTCGGCTCGCCGCGGGAGCTCATCGCCGGTCTCGGCGCGGAGCACGTCGTGGAGTTCGCCCTCACGAATGCGGCGACGGCTCCGGATGACACGGCACTCGGCCGCCTCCCCGGCGTGCAGCGCGTGCGCCGCGACGACGGCCGCATCGCCCTGACCGTGCGCGAGGTGCATCGCGCGTTGCCCGCGCTGCTCGCCCTGCTGCAGTCCGGCGGCGCGGAGCTGTCCCTGCTCACCACCCACCACGCGACGCTCGAGGACGTGTTCGTGGCGCTCACCGGGAGACACCTGCGTGATGCGTGAGCGTCCGCTGGTCCAGCTCTCGCTCGCGCGCATGCGCGAGTTCGTGCGCGAGCCCGAGGCGATCTTCTGGGTGTTCGGCTTCCCGATCGTGATGGCGTTCGCTCTGGGCATCGCGTTCCGCAATCGCGGGCCCGGTGAGCTGCGCGTGGCCGTGGCGCGCGGGGCGGGGGACAGCGCGCTGGCGGCCACGCTCGACCGCTCGCCGCGCCTCGCGGCCGTGGTGCTGGATTCGGCCGCCGCGCGCCTGCAGCTGCGCACCGGCCGCGTGGTGCTGCTCGTGGTCCCCGGCGATCCGCTGGTCTACCGCTACGACTCGACCCGCACCGAAAGCCGCCTGGCGCGCCTCGAGGTGGACGAGGAGCTGCAGCGGGCTCGCGGCCGCAACGACGTGGTCGTCGTGCGCGACGAACGCGTCACCGAGCCCGGCTCGCGCTACATCGATTTCCTCATTCCCGGCCTGCTCGGCATGAACCTGCTGGGCAGCGGCATCTGGGGTGTGGGTTTCGCGGTGGTGCAGGCGCGCCAGAAGAAACTGCTCAAGCGGTTCATGGCGACGCCGATGACCAAGAGTGACTACCTGCTCGCGTTCATCCTGTCCCGCCTGGTCTTCTTGTTCGTCGAGGTCGTGGCGCTGATCGGGTTCGGCTGGCTGGTGTTCGGCGTCGGCGTGCGCGGCTCGTGGCTGCTGCTGGCGGGTGTGACGGTGCTCGGATCGTTGGCGTTCGCGGGCCTCGGCCTGCTGGTGGCGAGCCGCGCCCGCACCATCGAGGGCGTCTCGGGCTTGATGAATCTCGTGATGCTGCCGATGTGGATTCTCTCGGGGACGTTCTTCTCGTATGCGCGCTTCCCCGATGCGATGATTCCGTTCGTGAAGGCGCTGCCGCTCACCGACCTCAACGACGCCCTCCGCGCCGTCATGATCGACGGCGCGTCGGCCGCTCAGATCGCGGCGCCGCTCGGCGTCGTGGCGCTGTGGGGCGTCGTGAGCTTCGCGCTCGCCCTCAAGATCTTCCGCTGGCGCTGATCACGGCGTCACCACGACGGTGCCGTGCATCAGCGTGGGGTGGATGGCGCAGTGGTAGGGGAAGGTCCCCGCCGTGTGGAACGTCAATGTCGCAGTGCCCGGTCCCGTGCCGCCGCCGTACCCGCCCCCGCCCATCGGCGGGGAGATCGCCGCGGTCGTGAACGTCGCGGCGCTGGTGGAGTCGCTGGCGACCTGGTGATTGACGGTACCGTTGTTCACCCACGTCACGGTGCTGCCGGCCTTCACCGTGACCGTGTCCGGCGCGAAGTTGTATTCGATGATCGAAACTGTCGGCCCACTGGGGCCGGTCGCGGACTTGCACGCGGCGAGGCAGGCGACGAGAGCTGCGAACACGGCTGGACGCATGGAGCGCTCCGGACTGGGCTTGTAGTAATACGATGTACCCCGCGCCCGTGGATTTGTCGCGATCAGGCGGGCCGGAGCAGCAACAGCAGTTTGTGCCACAGACCGCCGGCCACCCGCTCCACCGCCTCGCGAAACGCGTGCGCGGTGGGATAGCGATCATCGGGCGCGCTGGCCACCGCGCGCCGCAGGACGTCCTCCAGCTCGCGGGGCACGTCGGACCGTTGCTCGCTGAGCCGCGGCAGCTGGTCCGTCGTCTGCTGGGCGAGGATCGCCTCGGGCGAGATGCCCTCGAACGGCGGCCGGCCCAGCAACGCGAAATACGCCACCGCTCCCAGCGAATAGAGGTCGGTGCGCGGATCCACGTGCTCCCCCAGCAGCTGCTCGGGCGCGGCGAACTGCGGCGTGCCGCTGCGCGACGTGGCCCCGCCGAAGCGCTCGCCCCGCAGCGCCAGCGCCAGCCCGAAGTCGGTGATCCGCAAACGTCCGTCGGGTTCGATCAGCGTGTTCTCGGGCTTCAGGTCGCGGTGCACCAGTCCCTTGGCGTGCGCGTGTTCGAGCGCGGACAGGGCTTCGCTCAGCAGGCGCTCGGTCGCCGCCACGCTGAGCGCGCCGTGCCGCTGTACCCGCTGCGCGAGGTTCTCTCCCAGGACCAGCTCCATCACGTACCACTGGAGCCCGGCCCGGCCCTGAATGTCGTAGATGCCGACGATGTTGGGATGGCTGAGCCGCGCGGCCAGCTGCGCTTCGCGCCGGAACCGCTCGACCACTCCGAGATCCGCGGTGAGTGCGGGGTGGAGGACCTTGATCGCCACCTCCCGCTCCAGGCCGAGGTCGCGCGCCCGGTATACGCGGCCGAAGCCGCCCGAGCCCAGCTCCTCGAGCAGCTCGTAGTCGTCGCCCAGCGCGCGCCGCAGGCGTCGCTCGAAACCCGCGTCGACGAGCTGCGGCTCGGCCGCGGGCTCGTGAAACACGCCGGCGTCCACGACCAGATCCTCCAGCATCTCGGTCGCCGTGAAGTAGCGGTCGCCCGGCCGGGAGCGCAGCGCGCGCAACAGCACGCGCTCCACGGCGGCGGGCACGGCGGCGCGCAGCTTGCGCGGCGGCACCAGCGCCGCGCCGTCGCCCGCCGGTTCCTGGCCCGTGAGCGCGTAATACAGGTTCGCGCCGATCGCGTAGACGTCGCTGGCGGGCTCGCCCACGCCGCCCGCGCGGACTTCGGGCGCGCAAAACGGGGTTGCCGTCTGCGTCGGCTCGGTGGCCTCGAATGCCATGCACGTGTTCGCATGGCGCAGATCGGTGACGACGGCGCGCCCGGACACGTCGAGCATCAGGGTCGTCGGCACGATGCGGCGGATGATGATGTTGCGGGCATGGGCGTGCTCGAGCGCGCTCAGGAGATCGCGCGCCAGCGACATGACCGCGGGCACCGGCCGCGGACCGCGGTGCATCGCGTCAGCCACGCTCTCACCGTCGATCCAGTTGCTGGTGCGATAGGCGTAGGACTCGATCTCGCCCGCCGCGTACACGTGGCGGACGGCGGGGTGGTCGAGCGCGGCCAGCGTTTCCGTCTCGCGCAAGAACCAGGCGCGGCCCGGCGAATCGGGGATGAGGTGGAGTCGTAAGGCCACCGGACGCTTGAGCACCAGATCGTACGCCTGGTACAGCGCCCGCTCGCGCGACAGGGCGACGAGGTGGTCGAACCGAAAGCTGCCGCCCAACGCCTTCAAGGCGCCGCCCAGCAGATCGACCGGTGGAGTATCGTGCATGTCGGCGCTCAATCTAACCGCGGCCGGGCTGGCACGAACCCGCCGTCACCGCCACATTTACGTGATGAGCGAGTCACTATCCGATCACCGACATCACGTCGAGCGTCGCCTGCGGGCGGACCGCCGGCGCGGTTTCGATCGCCGTATCGCCGACCGCCGGCTCGACATGCTGGCCTTCGCCACCGAGCGCCGCGTGGCGGACCGGCGCGCGGCCCTGCGACGCGGCATCGCGGCGCGGCGCAGTTGGACCGACCGTCGCCGGTCGGGGCCCTCGCTCAGGGGGTCCGTCGGACGCTGACGACCGGATCCAACCGCACCACCACCACCGCCCAACCCCGCCGTCCCGCGAGCGCGTAACGCGCGTCGCGCAGGTAGACCGTCATCCCCGTCCCGCTGGAATCCACGTCGGCAATGAGGAAGCGCGCGAACTGCGCGATGGCCGCGCCGTCGGGGGTCTGCAGCGCGCGGCGCACGGCGGGGGCGTCGAGGTGGCGCGCCACGGTCCAGTCCGGTCCCGCCACGCTGTCCGCTCCCGCCAGCACCGGCTCCCACGTGAACGGCTGCCCGGGCTCGGTCAGTACCGCCCATTGGGCTGCAGGTCCGAAGCGCTGCCGTGCGGCGCGCCCGGTGCGCACCTTCACGGGCCATGCGGCCAATCCCGAGGCGAGCGCGTATGCGCCGAGCAGCACGACAGCGATGGCCGCCGCTTGCCGTCGCGCGGCGACGCCCGCCCAATGCGCCACCCAACCCCAGGCCCCGCCGAGCGCCAGCAGGATCCAGACGACCTGCACCCATGTCGCCGCTGCACCCGACGCGAACACCACCCACGTCATCAACGCGCCGAGTAGCAGCACCGCCGCCAGCGGGCGCCAATGCCGCTCGCTGCCCCACGCCAGCGCGATCAACGGCAGCAGCCAAAAGAATGGGTCCACGATCGCCACCCAGTCGGCGTAATACCAGCGTCCGCTCCACGGCAGGAACGGCCGCAGCCCGTACGAGCCCTGCCAATCCATATACAGATGACTCGCGACCGTTACGGCGAACAGCGCGAGCAGGGGACCCCACGGCACGGCCCCGCCGCTCCTGCGCGCACGCCACGCCAGCATGAGGCCCACGAGCACCGTGCCGGCCGCGATCTCGAGCGCGGCGCCGGCCAAGGAGTGCGTGAAGCCGCGATGCAGCTCGAGGTAGGTGATGCCGCGCAGCGGCCGCCGGTACAAGAGCTCCGTCAGGTCCGGCAGGTTCGCGGCCACGGCACCCAGCAGGGCGGCCCGCGGCACCCGTGCATCAGCGGTGACGCGACCCAGGGCCGCCCCCACCACCGCGTGCGCCAAGTTGTCCATACCACGGAAGTTACCACGCCCCACTCGGTCGTGACGCGAGTCACAGGGAACCTTGTAACATCGGCCGGCCTGCGGGGTCAAAGGGGGCGCAACCCGAACCATCGGAGGGCGTATGAATCGCCTCACGACATATGCCGCGACCCTGGTCGCGGTTGGCTGGACGGCCGGCGCCTGCGCGCCGGGCTACACCAGAGCTGAAGTCGTTTATGCGGAGCCGGCGGAGCACGTGTATGTCGTGCCGGTCGACCGCGTGGTCGTGGTTTCACGCGAAGTGCTCGTGCAGCGCGGCTGGATGGTCGAACGCGTCGAGCAGCGCGGGCAGGATCGCATCATCTGGGCGCGACGCGGCGACGACGAAATCGTGCGCATCTTCGCGACGCACCAGGGCGACCGCGTGGTGCTGCGCGGGCTGAACGAGGCCCGCGAGCGCGGCGGCGACCGCGATCACGATCGCGGCAAGCACAAAGGCTGGGTCCGCCGCGGCAACGCGGACGATGTGATCGCGGACATCGATGTGCGCCTGAAGTCGCACTAGGCGCGGGCTGGCCGGCGGGGCGTGCGGGCGGTAGGTTAGCCGCTGCCGCATATGGACATGCACGCTTCCGCCGACCGCCGCCGCCTCGCCGATCGCCGCTCGCTGGTCGATCGCCGCTCCGGCGTGGACCGCCGCGCGGCGCCCGATCGCCGTTTCGCCGCCCTGGCCGTAGCCAGTGAGCGCCGCGTCGCCGCGCGACGGGACGTCGCAGAGCGGCGGCGGCAGCCGCGACGCGATTTCGGGCTGCGCCGCCAGATGCCGGAGCGGCGCCGGCGCGGCGGCTCCGTCGCCTGAGTCGCGTGCCTGCCCCGCCGCCGTGCCCTACCTGAAGCTCGTCGATACCACACAGCAGCATCCCCATGAGCTGCGGGACGCGCTCGTCCGCCTGGGCCGCGATCCCGCCTCGACCATCGTGTTCACCGGCGACGCTGCGAGCAGCGTGTCCGGCCGCCACGCCGAGATCCGCTGGAAGGACGGCGCCTGGCACGTCGCCGACCTCGCCAGCCGCAACGGCACCTACCTGAACGGCCGCCGCCTCACGTCCGAAACGCGGCTCGCCGCCGGGGACGTGATCGGCCTGGGCGAGCGCGGGCCCAAACTCACCGTCGCCGCGACAGCCGAGGGCTTGGCCGCGACGGTACCGGAGCACCCCGGCATCGTCGTACCGCCCGCCGCACCTGCCCGACCGGCGGAATCGCGGGCGTACGGCGTGACCTTGCTCGCGGCCGGGACCGGGAAGCGCTTCGAAGCGCGCGGCGTGCGTATCCGCATCGGCCGCGGCCGCGAGTGCGAGATCCAGGCCGCCGCGTCCGACGACCACACGGTGTCGCGCGTGCACGCGGAGCTGACCGTGGGCCCGGGCGGCGGTCTCGTAGTGCGCGATGCGGGTTCCAAGAACGGCACGCTCGTGAACGGAGAGTTGGTGCGGGCGCCGGTGCCCGTGCGCTTGGGGGACAAGATTCAGCTCGGCAAGGGCGGCCCCGTCCTGCTCGTGGAGGGGCTCGGCACCGCGCCCGTGCCGGCGCAGCCGCGGCCGCAGGGCGGCCTCGGGCAGCGCACGGTGATGGGGCTGATCGGCGCGGCGCTCTCCAAGGCGCGCGACGAGCGCAAGCGCGGCGGGCGCGGCTCCACCGCGTTTCTCAAGGCCGTGGCCGATGAAGTGGGGCGTGATTCCCGTCGCAAGATCCGCTGGCTGACGGCGGCGGTCGTCATTCTGGTGCTGCTGCTCGCCGGCGGCGCGTACGCCGGCTATTTGTTGCTCTCGAGCCAGGTGGCTGCGAACCAGCTCACGCTCGCGGACTCGGTGCGGGCCGATGCCGAGCGGCTGCGTCAGGAGCTGGCCGACGCGCGTGCCCAGGCCGCCCCCGCCGCCCTGGTCGACTCGCTGCGCGCGCAGCTCGACAGCGCCAATGCGCGCACCGCCACGCTGCAGGCGGCGCTGGTGCGCGCGCAGGAGGCGGTCGGCCGCCAGCTCGCCGCGGGCGATACGCAGCGCCTCGCGGCCCAGGCCGGCGTGCAACGCCTGCGCGACGAGCTCGCCGCCGCCGAGCGGCGCGCGCCCTCCGCCGCCTTGATCGATAGCTTGCGCCACGCCGTGTCGACCGCCGAAACGCAGACCGCCACGCTCGACGCCCGACTGCGCGCCATTCGCGGCACCGACTTCGCCACCATCGCGCAGCAGAATCAGAGCGCCGTCGGCTTGATCACGGCGCAATTCGGCCGCGACTACTACGACGGCTCCGGGTTCGTCATCACCCCCGACGGCTACATGCTGACCAACTGGCACGTCGTCTCAGACTCCGCCCACCCGCGGGCCGACACGGTGTGGGTGACGATGGCCGATCAGGCGCTGGGGCATTATGCCGACGTGATCGCGACGTCGCAGGCGCGGGACATCGCCTTGATCAAGGTGCGCGGCTATCAGGGTCCCTGCGTCACCACCATCGATTGGAGCGGCACCAAGGCGCGCCAAGGCGAGCCCGCCGGGTTGATCGGGTTTCCGGCGGGGTCAGGATTCGCGCACCTGCGCACGGCGATCGTACGGACGTCGATGACGGCGGGAATCATCTCGCGCGTCACGGACGACGTGATTCAGTTCGACGGCATGACCATCGGGGGGTCGTCGGGGAGCCCCGTCTTCAACGCCAACGGGGAAGTCATCTCGATCCATCGCGCGGGACTGAAGGAGGCGCCCGGCTTCGCGCTGTCAGTACCCATCAAGCATGCGATTGCGCTGTTCCCTCAGGATGTGAAGGACCGCCTCGGCCTCAAGTAGGCGTCCAGCTGGTTTCTGGAATCTGGACGCGGGCGTCGTCGCAGCACCTCAAACGGCCCATTCCGCCGTCAAAAACCTCGACGATTTCCGTTGCTATTGCGCTACATGACCCCCACCCCTACATTGGCCGCCCTTGCCTAGGGGCATTTTGTCAAATTGTTAGACAGTGACGAGCTGTTGCACACACGCGGCATAGCACTTGCTCTTGTAAGGGTCAGGAAGGCGCTGAACCGGCGACAAGAGCCTGATCAATAGATCGCCAAGACACAGCAGTTAAACAACTTAAGGAGATAAAATGAAGCGCATCGCTCTCGCAGTCGCCGTCGTGCTCGGTATGAGCCTGGCCGGAAAGGCCCAGGCCCAGTCGTGCACTACGACGCCCTCGTGCTCCGTGAACGCGTCGGTCTCGGTGACTGTGCCGCAGATCCTGCGTCTCACGCTGAGCACCACCTCGGCGACGTTGACGGCGCCGACCGAAACCGACTTCGACGCCGGCCATCTGCAGGAAGCGGGCGCGAGCCTCACGGCGACTGTTAAGTCCAACAAGCCGTGGAACTTGTCGGTCAAGTCGAACGCCGCGAACTGGGACACTGCTCCCTGGTCGAAGCCGGCATCCGACTTGCAATGGTCCAAGACGAACGGTAGCGGCTACGCGGGTCTGACGACCGGCGCGGCGAACGTGTACGGCGCCAATCAGGGCGCGACAGGCAACGGCGTGACCAGCTTCTTCTTCAACACGCTGTACAGCTACGCCAACGACGTGCCGGGCGCGTATTCGATCACGGTGATCTTCACGGTGACCGCGCCGTAACGGAGGAGTTCGTGAAACAGCAAGTGCGTGCAAGGACTGTGACGCACGACGCGACGCGGCGAGTGCGATGGCTGGCACTCGCCGCGTCGGCGTTGTGGGGGGGCGCGGCGCTGCCGTCTGCGGCACGGGCGCAGCTGGCCGTCGACCAGACCGAGGTCTTTCTCGGTCCGGAAGCGACGGGCAAGCACGCCGTGTCCTTCAACGTGACGAACACCGGAGGCGACGTCGTGCAGGCGACGATCTACCTGCAGGATTGGTCCCGTGCGGCCGACGGCCAGCAGGCGTTCGTGACGCCCGGAACGCTGCCGCATTCGTGCGGGCGCTTCCTCGAAGTCTTCCCGCTAAGCCTGCGGCTCACCCCCGGAGCCACGCAGGCTGTGCGTGTGGCGCTCACGGGCGCCGATACGCTCACGGCCGCGTGCTGGAGCATCGTGTTCGTGGAGAGCTCCAATCCGGCTCCGCCGCGGGCGGGTCGCCAGATTCGCTATGTCGCGCGCATCGGCGTGAAGGTGTACGTGGTGCCGCCCGGTCTCGCGAAGGACGGGGACGTGCAGGACGTCACCGTGGAGCGCCACCGTCCCGACTCCGCCGGTGACACCACGGGGCGGGACTTCGTCGTGACGTTCCAAAACACGGGCGGCCAGCCGCTGTGGCCGCACGGCACGATCGAGGTCCGGCGTCCCGACAACTCGGTCGCCGCGACGGTCGACGTGGTCGAGTTCGCGGTGCTTCCGGGAGACAGCCGGCGGCTGCGCGTGCGCGTGCCGGCGCTGCCCCCCGGCCCGTACGTGGCCCTGGCGTTGATCGACTACGGCGGTGCCGACGTCGCCGGCGGTCAAGCACGGCTGGACGGTCGCTGAAATGACTCTCGCGCGCTGGGGAGCTCTCCTCTGCCTCGCACTCGCCCTCGTGGGCGGGGCGGGGCGCGCTAGCGCGCAGGTGATCATCACGGTGGCGGGCGGTCCGGTGAGCTTCGCCACGCCCTCGGGCACGGACTTCGCCACGGGATCGATCGCGGCGACCGCGCCCGTCACATTCACTGTGAATCAGACGGGCGGTGCCGCCAACATTCAGCACACCACGCTCGTCTACATTCGCGCCTCGTCGGCGTCGCTGGGCGGCGGCAAGGCGCTCGGCGATCTACAGTGGAGCGCCGCCAACAACCCCGGCGTCTGGACGTCCATCACGACGTCGAACGTGCTGATCGAGCAGCGGCCCATCCAGAAGAACGGCATCAACGACACGTGGACCGAGACCGTGTCATTCCGAATGCTGTTGCACTGGTTGAGCGACGCGCCGGCGACGTATTCCGTGGGTCTCGTCTTCACGTTGACGGTCACCACGCCATGAGCCCGCGCCCCTACTCCTGGTCGCTCGCGGAGATCGGCACGCTCATCGTGCTCGTCGCTGCGAATGCCTTCGGAGCGCGGGTGCTGCTGCACCCCGAGCTGCCCGCGCGCCGGCCGGCCGCGGCGCGCGCGGCGCATCGCGCTGTGTTTGCGGCAGGGTCGCCGGGCGTCCGGCGCGGCGGCGCGCCTGTCGAGGTGTTGGCGGCGCCGGTCGCGGTTGCGGCCGCCCCAGTCGACACCGTGCCGCGCGCGCCGGTCGCCGCGGCGCCGCGAATCAGGCTTGTGGAAGAGCCGCTCCGCGTGCACGCGGCGCCGCGCGAGTTCCAGATCGTCACGGTGCCTGTCCCGGCCACCTTGCCCGGCGACAGCGCGGTGCGCTTCGAGATTCGCCCGACCGGCACCGCGACGATTCTCGGCCAGCTGCGCGGCGTGATTGCGGCAGGCGGCGGTCCCCGTACGCTCGTGTTCACGGTGAGCGTGCCGGCCCACGCGCTGGCGGGTAAGCGCTTGATCGCCCAGATCGACTTCGCGGCCGGCGCCACCGCAGTGACGGTCCCGGTGGAACTCGTCGTCGAGCAGGTGCATGGGGCCGCGATCGCGTTTCGCCAGCAGACCGTAGGCGCTCGTCGCGGCGACGAAGTGACGGTGCCGTATCTCCTCACCAACAGCGGTAACGGACCTGATACGTTCCTCGTGGCTCTCGTGGTCCCGTCGACCTGGCACGGTCCCAGTCTGAGCGCGCCGGTAGCCGCGGCCGCGGGGGCAACCGTGACCGGGCAGGCCACGCTGTACATCCCGCGGACGTGGGGCACCGGTCTCGCCACCGTGCACGTCATTGCGTACGGCCCCGGCGGCGTCGAGCGCGCCAGCGGTGCGACGGATGTGCAGGTGATCGACCCCGCGGCCGAGGCGGCTGCCCAGGGTCCCGAGCTCACCGCGGGCGCGGCGATGGCGTTCAGCGATACGGGCGCGGGCAGCTCCGCCGTCGGCTTCCAGATCTTCGGCAGTGTGGCGCCGGGCACGTTCGTCTCGGGACGGCTGGCGCTGGCGACGCGTGCGGGCAGCGACGTGGCGGCGCTGGGTCGCGTCGGCTACTTCGTGGGAACTCCGTACCTCACGGTGACGGCGCCCACCTGGCAAGGAACGATCGGGACCGCCGGGCGCTCGTTCACGCCGGCGACGGGGATGGACCTGTGGGGTGCCGGCGGCTCGTTCGCGTGGCACGGACCACGGTTCGACGCGGCTGCGTTCGCGGCCCAGCCGAAGACGGCCGGCGGCGGCCACCTCGTGGGCGTAGAGGTTGGGGAGAAAGTGGCGTCCGGGTGGATCGGTCTCACGGCCACGGACTTGGAGGATGATGCCGGGGCGGGGCGCCGACTGACGGCGGTGGGAGTATCCGCCACCGGGCCGGCGCCGTTCGGCGCCACGGCGACCGGCGAGCTGGCATATCGGCATTACGCCGGCGGCAGCGGCTTGGGCGTGGCCGGGCAGTTCGAACGCCGGACGCCCGGCGCCTACCTGGACCTGCGTTTCCGCAGCACGCCCGGCGGGACCGCCGCGTTCGCGCGCGCGCGGACGGAGATCTCCGGCACCGCGTCGCGCGCCGTGAGCGATCGGCTGTGGCTCACGGGCGGGCTCTGGTCGACCAGCGACCGCAACGCGGTCTTCTCACGTCTGTCGGGCTGGGGGGGCTCGTTCACTCCGCAGCTGACCCTGACGCCACAGACGACGCTGGCCGGTGACGCGAGCTACACGTCGACCAACGCCGCCTCCGCGGCGGGGACGTTCGGGTTCGCGCAGGGCCGGGCGCATGTCGGCGTCACCCAGACGTTCGGGATCTTGTACGCGGGCGCGACCGCAGGTGCCGGGATCCTGCACCAGGACGTGCGTGCGCCGAGCGGCGCCTCGAGCAACGCCACGGCGGGCCAGCAGACGCTCAGCGGGCGTGCGGGCGCGGCCCTCGAGCGCGTCACGGTCGAGTTGACGGCGCAATACGATCACACCGGCGCCGGCGTAGGATACCTGCCCAGCCAGCTGGCGATCGGCGCCCACGCCCAGCACTTGGCGGTGGTGTCCGGCGCGCACAGCCCCCTCCTGTCGCTCGCCGTGGACCGGACCACCTGGTTCGGTATGCGGCAGGGCGTGACCACGGCTCGGGCGGGACTCTCGGCCGAGCTGCCGTGGAACATGGCGCTGGCCGTGCAGGTGGAGCGCAACGGCTTTGTGACCAACAGCGCCGGGACCGTTCCCTGGCTGGCGGCGGTGAAGCTCGAGCATCGCCTGGCCGTGCCCGTCACCTTCGGGGCGACCGCCGCGCGCGGGGTGGTGTACGCGGACTTGAACGCCAATGGCCAGCGCGATCACGGCGAGCCGGGGATCTCGAACGTCGTCGTCCGTCGCGGTGGGGAGATGGTCGTGACCGACCGCGGCGGCCAGTTCCGCTTCGCGCAGCCGTCCAGCGCGGTACCGCAGGTGGATGAGACATCGCTGCCGTTCGGCCTCATCGCCAACGTCGGGGCGCCCGGGCGGATCGAACGCGGCAATCGCTTCGAGATCGCCGTGACGCCCACCGCGGATGCCGAGGTGGAGGTGGTGCCGACGGCAGGACCCGACGGCCGGCTGCCGCGCGTGGATCTCACGGGCTCGGTGATTCATCTGCGGGATCAGGCCGGCAATTATTGGAGCGCGCGGGCCGACAGTGCGGGCCGCGCGGTTTTCCACGCGCTGCCGCCCGGTCAGTACACACCGGAGCTCGACCTCACCGGGCTGGCCGAGCCGCTGCGTCCGGGGACCGCGCCGACGCCGTTCGTGGTCGCCCCGGGGCAGCCCGTGCCGGCGGTCGTCATTCCCGTTTTCCCGCGGCCCGTCCGCTTGTTCGACCCGAGCAACCCGGGGCACGGCGCGCGCGGCGCGGGAACCGCGCCGGCGCAGCCCAGCTCCCCATGATGCGGCGCCATGCTCGCGCGGTAGCCCTCGCCCTCGCCGGCTTGGCCTGCTCTACCGCCACCGACTCGGGGCCGCCGCCGGTCCTGCTCCTCGGAACGTGGAATTACACCGGCGCGGAGACGAGCTCCACGATCACCCTCAGCGGTACGCTTACGGTGACGAGCCAGAGCGGCAAGTCGCTCATGGGGTCGGCCGCGTGGACGGAGGATGACGGCGTGGGAGGCACCACGCCGCTGAGCGGTCCGGTCACCGGGCGGGCGCTCGACTCGACGACCGTGAACTTCGACGTCTTTCTGGCGTCGGCCACGCGGCACCATCTCGGGACGGTGAAAGCGGACACCATCTCCGGCACGTGGGTGGACCTCACATCCGGCGGCCCGGGAGCTTCGGGCACGTTCCGCGCGGTGCTGGGACCGTGAAGCGCTCCTGCGCCGCCGCGGTCGTCGTCGCCGCTCTGGGCGTGGGTGCGCCGCGCGGCGCGCGCGCCCAAACGTGCACGCCCGCGGCGCCGCTCCCCACCGGCTCGTGCTCCGTAAACACCAGCGCGTCGATCACGATTCCCAAAGTCCTGCAGCTGACGCTGAGCACGATCTCGCAAACGCTCGCAGCGCCGGCCGAGGCGGATTTCGACGCCGGCCACAAGGACGCGGCCGGGCCCATCGCCACCGTGCGGACGAATGCCGCCTGGGACCTGCAGATCAAAGCCGCCGCCGCGACGTGGACCGCGGCGGGCGTGGGTGCGCGCGCCAACAAGCCCGCCGCCGATCTGCAATGGTCCAACGTCTCGGGGAGTGGCTACGCCGGACTCACGACGAGCGGGACGACCGTGACGTCGGGAACCGCCAC
>DATLWA010000199.1:0-7414 GCA_035576905.1 Gemmatimonadales bacterium | reverse complement strand
GTGATGGCCCTGTGGCACTTCCCGGTGTTCTACGAAGCCGCATTGCGCCATCACAACCTGCACATCGTCCAGCACCTCATTTTCATCGCGACGTCGGTGCTGCTGTGGTGGCCGGTGTTGTCGCCCGTGCCGGAGCTGCCGCGCGCTTCCTACCCGGGGCAGGTGATCTATCTCTTTGCGATCGGCCTGCCGATGTCGGCGGTGGGGGCGTTCGCGACGCTGGCCGAGCATCCGTTGTATCCGTTTTACGCCGCGGCGCCGCGCGTGTGGGGACTCTCGGCGCTCGACGATCAGCGCTACGGCGGGTTGATCATGTGGGTGGGCGGCACGCTGGTGCTGTGGATCGCCGCGACCGTCGTGTGGTTCCGCTGGGCGTGGCGCGAAGAAAAGGGGGAGGCCGAACGGGCCGTCCCCCTGGAGGCGTATCTGCTCGAGCCGCGCGCCGCTACTCCCCGTCCTCCGATACGCCCAGGGGATGGCGTCTGAGCTCCTCGCCGATGCGTGGGTGCTCGCGCCACAAGTACCACCCCATCCCGAAAGCCGCGAGGGCATTGCCGATCGCCACGTTCCACCACGCCAGCGCGCCGAGCAGCGGCTGCGCCAGAATCGCGACCAGCACGTAGAACCCGAACTCGAAGAAACAGAACGCCACCAGTACCAGGAACAGCGTCGGCGGGGCGACCTCGACCTCGGCGGCGAGCGCCGCGGCGATGCAGCCCACCACCACGAACGCGCTCACGTGGATCATCGTGTAGCCGATGATGCGCGAGTAATCGATCACCACCTGCGCCGGGTCGTACACGTGCCAGAACACGGCCGACCCGAGCATCGCGGGCGTGAAGAAGGGCCGGCCGTTGATGATGTCGATGAGGAGGAACCACATCGCCACCGCCGCCGCCCCGATGCATCCCGCCACAAAGCCTTCACGCAGGATCCGCGTCAGCTGCATAACCACTCCGTCGCTCGTGTGCCGCCAATATACGGGCCGGCGGCGGGCGTGCTAGATTGGCCCATCCCGCCGCCACCTGGAGGCAGCCATGGCCGCCGCCCGCCGTCCGCTGTTTTACGGTCTTTGCCTGCTGATCGGATCGTTGTTGTTCGCCATCGCCGGCCTGCAACACCCCTTCCTGCGGGGCGACGGCGCGGATCAGCTGCAGCTCATCGCCGCGACGCCGGCGTGGCTCGCCATCCATTGGTCGCTGCTCTTCGGATTTCCCCTGATGCTTGCGGGCGTGCTCGGCGTGGTGGCCCGGCACCTCGACACCCCGGGCGCATCGATGGCGCGGGCCGGCGCGGTCATGACGGCCTTCGGCTTTCTCATCTGGATGGTCAACGTGCTGTTCATGGTGGGAGCGGGCTGGCGGCTGTCGCAGGCCTACGCGTCAACGGACCCGGTCGGGCTGATCGCGACGCATTCCGTGTTCCTCTACGACATGATGCACCCGGTGGGACTCGCGGCCGAACGCCTGGCGACGTTCACCATGGGCCTGGCGCTGTACTTCTTCGGTTGGGCCCTCTGGAATGGAAAAATCTACCCCCGCTGGAACGCGTTGCTCGCGTTCTTCGCGGGGGCGGTGAATCTGCTCGTCGGCCTGTTGTTTCCTGCGACGTCGCAGGTCTTGTACTACGCGCAGGCCCTCATCGTCCTGTGGTTGGCCGCGACGGGCGTCGTGATGCTCGCCCCGTCGCGAGCCCCGGTCAGCGGGCCTTGAGGCGGATCACCTCGCGACCGGCGCGTCCCAGACTGTAGACCTGCAGCGTGACGATGTCGCCTGCTTTGACCGTCTGCAGTGCGGCGCGCAGCTGTTCACGCGTGCGGACCGCCTTGCCGTTCACGCCCAGAATGATGTCGGGCGGGTTGGACGCCAGCCGCGTATAGGCGGGGCCGTCCGGCTCGACGTCGGTGACCGCCAGGCCACCGCCCGCCTGCGCCACTTCCTGCAAGTGGTCGTCCTGCAAGTCTTCCTGCGTCAGCGGCTGCACCGAAATCCCCAGCGCCTGCTCGCCCGTCGGGGCTGAGCGGGCCGGCCCCGCGCCGTTACCGGCGCTCGCCAGCTGGTCGGTGTCGGAATCGGGCGCGGCCGCGAGGCGGACCGTGAAGTTCTTCCGCACGCCGCCGGCCCGGACCACGGTCACCGTGATCTGCTCGCCCGGCTTCTTGAAGCCGACCTTCTGCTGCAGCTGGGCCACGTAACCCACCGGCTGGCCGTCCAGCGCGACGATGAGATCGCCGGGCACGATGCCCGCCGCCTTCGCGGGGGAGTTGCCGTCGGTGTAATCGTTGACGACGATGCCCGAGATGTCCTTCAACCCCATCGCCTCGGCGTCTTCGGGCGCGGCATCGCGAATGGCGACGCCCATCACCGCGCGCTGCACCCGGCCGGTGCGGATCAGCTGGTCCATCACCGTGCGGGCGAGGTTGATCGGGACCGCGAAGCCGTAGCCGGCGTTGTAGCCGGTCTCGCTCGCGATCGCCGAGTTGATGCCGATCACCGAGCCGCGCACGTCCACCAGCGGCCCGCCAGAGTTGCCGGGGTTGATGGCCGCGTCGGTCTGGATGAAGTCCTGAATCGAGTAGCGCGGCACCTGCGCCAGCTCGGGCAGGAGCCGGCCCTTGGCGCTGACGATGCCCGCGGTCACGGTGAACGTGAAGTCCTCGCCCAGCGGATTGCCGATCGCCAGCACCCACTCGCCGATGCGCGTGGAATCGGAGTTCCCGAACGACACGGTCGGCAGCTCGCGGGCGTCGATCTTGATCACTGCGACATCCGTGGCGGGATCGGCGCCGACCACGCGCGCCGTGAACTCCCGCTTGTCGAGCAGCCGCACCGTCACGTGCTCGGCGCCGGCCACGACGTGGTTATTGGTGAGGATGTAGCCGTCGGTCGACACGATGAAGCCCGACCCGGTGCCTTCCTGTACCGGCGGCCGCCGCCGCTGCGGGAAAAAGTTGTCGAACCCGGGCGGCAGGTTGCGCGTGTCGACCTGCTGGCGCCGCTCCGAGCGGATGAACACCACCGCCCGCTTCACGTTCTCGGCGACCGCCGCGAAGGCGTCGCTCAAATCCGCCACCGGCTTGGCGGCGGGGATCACCCGTGGCGGCATCGTCGCCTGAATCAACGGCATCGGCTCCGCGGCCGCGCCCGCCTTGGGAAGCTCGAGGCCGCTCGTCAGAGCGACGCCGAGCACGAATGCCACCAGCACCAGGGTGCCGAATTTGAGCCAATCTCTGGTACGCACCGACATGTCTGCAGCGCTCCTTGATTGCCGTTACGATTTCTTGTTCTTGTCGTCGTCGACGATCTCGTAATCCGCTTCGGCGACATTCTCCTGTTTCGTGCCCGCCGCGGCGGCATCGGGTGCCCCCGCGTCCGGCCCTGCCTGCCCGGCACCGCGTGACGCCGCATAGAGCGACGCACCCGCCGCCGAGTACGCCTGCTGCAGCTCGTCCAGCGCCTTGGCGATTTCGTCCGGGTTGCCGCCGCGCAGCGCTTTCTTGGCGCCGTCCACCGCGCCGTCCAGCCGCGTCTTGAGCGACGCGTCGAGCTTCTCCACCCACTCCTTCGAATTCTTCTCCACTTCGTACACCATCGTATCGAGGCGGTTGCGCCGCTCGATTTCCTCGCGCCGGCGCTGGTCCTCGGCCGCGTGGCCTTCGGCGTCCTTGACCATCCGGTCGATGTCCTTGTCACCCAACCCGGACGACGCTTCGATCCGGATCTTCTGCTCCTTGCTCGTGGCCTTGTCCTTGGCCGACACGTGCAGGATGCCGTTGGCGTCGATGTCGAACGTCACCTCGACCTGCGGCACCCCCCGCGGAGCGGGTGGAATCCCCGTCAGCTGGAACTTGCCGATGGTCCGGTTGTCGAGCGCCATCTGCCGCTCACCCTGCAACACGTGGATCTCGACCGTGGTCTGGTTGTCCTCGGCGGTCGAGAAGATCTCCGACTTCTTCGTCGGGATCGTCGTGTTGCGGGGGATGAGCACGGTCGTCACCCCGCCCAACGTTTCGATGCCCAGCGACAGCGGCGTCACATCGAGCAGCAGTACGTCCTTCACTTCACCCGCCAACACACCGCCCTGGATCGCGGCGCCGATCGCCACGACCTCGTCGGGGTTCACGCCCTTGTGCGGCTCCTTGCCGAAGAACGTCTTGACGATCTCCTGGACCTTGGGCATGCGCGTCTGGCCGCCCACCAGGATGACTTCGTCGATTTCCCCGGGCTTGAGCCCCGCGTCCTTCAACGCCTGCTCCATCGGCGGGATCGTGCGCTTGACCAGATCGTCCACCAGCTGTTCCAGCTTGGCCCGCGTTAGCGACAGGTTCAGGTGCTTGGGGCCAGACTGGTCCGCCGTGATGAAGGGGAGGTTGATCTCCGTCTGCATCACCGTGGACAGCTCCATCTTGGCTTTCTCCGCCGCTTCCTTCAGCCGCTGCAGGGCCATCGGGTCCTTGGAAAGGTCGATGCCCTGGTCGCGCTTGAACTCATCTACCAACCATTGGATGATCCGCTGGTCGAAATCGTCGCCGCCCAAATGGGTGTCGCCGTTGGTGGATTTCACTTCGAACACGCCCTCGGCCAGCTCGAGCACCGAGATGTCGTACGTGCCGCCGCCCAGGTCGTAAACTGCAACCTTCTCTTCCTTCTTCTTGTCGAGGCCGTACGCCAGCGCCGACGCGGTCGGCTCGTTGATGATGCGGACTACGTCCAGCCCGGAAATCTTGCCGGCGTCCTTCGTGGCCTGCCGCTGAGCGTCGTTGAAGTACGCGGGGACGGTGACCACGGCCTTCTCGACCTTGTGGCCGAGGTAGTCCTCCGCCGTCTGCTTCATCTTTTGGAGGATCATGGCCGAGATCTCAGGCGGCGTGTAGCGCTTGCCCTGGATCTCGACGGATGCGAGGTCGTTCGTGCCGGGAACCACCTTGTAGGGGACGCGCTTCGTCTCTTCGACCACTTCCCCCGTCCGCCGTCCCATGAACCGCTTGATCGAGAAGATCGTGTTCTGCGGGTTAGTCACGGCCTGGCGCTTGGCCACCTGGCCCACCAGCCGCTCGCCATCCTTGGTGAATGCGACGACCGACGGTGTGGTCCGGCCGCCTTCGGCATTGGGTATGACGACAGGATCGCCACCTTCCATCACGGCCACCACGGAGTTCGTGGTGCCGAGGTCGATCCCAATGATCTTCTCAGCCATGGTACGTGCTCCTCATTCCTGGGTTGATGCGTGTGTTGGGGGATCGCTCGGTGCAAGAGCAAAGCCCGTGCCTCAAAGAAGTGTCAATTTGGCAGGCGACACCAGTCCCCCCGTCGAACGTACATTTCCAAGCGCATGTTTCCCTACAAAGACGAGAATCCTACCGAGCGACCGGCCTACGTCACGATCGGCATCATCGTTCTAAACGTGGCCATCTGGCTGTTTGCGGAAGGCATGGGCAGCACGGGGCCTATGGCGCGCGCGGTGTGCCAGTACGGTTTGATTCCCGGCGAGCTGCTGCGATCAATCCCGGTGGGCACACACGTGCGGCTCGCGCCGGGCGTCTCCTGCGTCACCGGCCTGCCGAACTACTGGGCCGTGCTGACGTCGATGTTCACGCACGGCGGGTGGCTGCACATCATCGGCAACATGTGGTTCCTGTGGGTCTTCGGGAACAACATCGAAGACGCGATGGGTCACGGCCGCTTCATCCTCTTCTACTTATTGTGCGGCGTGGTGGCGGCGGGCGCGCAGGTGCTGATGGCCCCCAACTCGGCGGTCCCGATGGTGGGCGCCTCGGGGGCGATCAGCGGTGTGTTGGGCGCGTACCTGCTGCTGTACCCGCGCGTGCGCGTGCACGTCCTCGTGTTCCTCGGTTTCTTCGTGACGACCATCGTGCTGCCCGCCTATCTGATGCTGGGCTATTGGGCGCTGCTCCAGGTGGTGAGCGGCGTGCTGACGCTGGGCGGACCGGACATGGGCGGCGTAGCGGTGTTCGCGCACATCGGCGGCTTCCTCGCCGGCATCCTGTTGATCCATTTGTTCATTCGCGCGGACTACGTCGCGCGGCGGCCGGCCGCGATCGCGCGCTGGCGCGAGTCCTAAGGTTTCGCGTCGTCCCGCACGCGGTCTTCGACGTGATGCTTGATGTTCTTGCCCTCGACCAGAAACACGACGTCCTCCGCGATGTTGGTCGCGAGGTCCGCCACCCGCTCGAGGTTGCGGCTCACCAGTAACAGCTCGATGGCCACGCCGATCACGTGCGGGTCTTCCGCCATGTGCGTCAGCAGAATGCGGAACATCGAGCGATGCAGGGCGTCCACCTGGTCGTCGCGGCGGCAAATCGCCCGGCCGGCCGCGGCATCGCCGCGCACGAACGCCTCCATCGCGTCGGCCAGCATGGTCCCGGCCTGGCGCGCCATTTCGACCAGCTCGGGCTCGGGCGTGATCGGCCGGGACGCGCTGAGCCGTTCGACCGACTGCGCGATGTTGACGGCGTGATCGCCCACGCGCTCCAGGTCGTTGGCGATCTTGAGTGCGGCCATCAACAGGCGCAGGTCGCGCGCCATCGGCTGCTGCGTGGCCAGCAGCTGCACCACGGCGTCTTCGACCTCGTTCTCCAGGTCGTTGAGCGTGCCGTCGCCGGCGATGACCTTCGCCGCTTTGGCGGCGTCGCGCTCCAGCAATGCCTGGACCGACGCGGCGAGCGCCGCCTCGGCTTCGCCGGACAGCGTCAGGAGCTTGGCCTTGAGATCGGCCAGCTCGTTGTGAAAGTGGCGGTGCGACGCGGGTGCGCTCATCCGAACCGTCCTGTGATGTAGGCCTCGGTGCGTTCATCCCGAGGCCGCGTGAAGACCTGCTGCGTGGCTCCGAACTCCACCATGCGACCGAGATAGAAGAACCCGGTGTGGTCGGAGACGCGCGCGGCCTGCTGCATGTTGTGGGTCACGATCACGATCGTAAAGTCGCGCTTCAGCTCGACGATCAGCTCCTCCACGCGCTCCGTGGCGCGCGGGTCGAGGGCCGAGCACGGCTCGTCCATCAACAAGACTTCCGGCTCGTTCGCCACGGTGCGGGCGATGCATAACCGCTGCTGCTGGCCGCCGGAGAGACTCGTCCCGGGCGCCTCGAGGCGGTCCGACACTTCGTCCCACAAGGCGGCCTGGCGCAGCGCGCGCTCCACGCGGCCCAGAATGTCGCGCTCGGGGCACAGCGCGTTGAGCCGCGGCCCGTACGCCACGTTGTCGAGGATCGACTTGGGGAACGGATTGGGACGCTGGAACACCATCCCCACGTTGCGGCGCAACTCGACCGGGTCGGTGCCGGCGGAATAAACCGAAACGCCTTCGAGCAGAATATCGCCGGAGTGACGCGTGCCCGGAATCAGCTCATTCAGGCGATTGATCGACCGCAAGAAGGTCGTCTTGCCGCAGCCCGA
>DATLWA010000198.1:0-5912 GCA_035576905.1 Gemmatimonadales bacterium | reverse complement strand
ATCGTGTGCGCCGCCCGTCTGAATCTGCGGCGCGAACCCGACGTGCACGCCGAGGTCATAATTGCCCTCGTGACCCTTCGCTTCGAACACAGCGAATCCCGGCAGCAGGCCGGTGCGGATGGCGAAGTTCTTCTGTCCGCTGTTGGCGTCGGCCGTGAACACGGCGAACGCGTTGACGTTTCCGGCGAAGCTGAACCTCCAGCCGTTCGACATCTGCATCGTGAGCCCCTGAGCGGCGGCCATCACCGGCAGCGCCGCCAGCAGCCCCACCAACAGCTTTGGCATTCGCGTCATCACCGTACCCTCCCCCCTCTGGAGTGAACTGCACGGAGACTACTGCTCCTGCCCCTTCCGCATCTTCTCGTTCAGCTCCCGCAGCCCGATGTAGAGCGGTACGGGAACGTGGTTCTCCCACCAGTAGAATTCATCCAGCTGCGTCGCATACACCATCTCGCCATAGGCGAAACGCAGCGCGCCCGCCGTGTACAGCGAGTCGAGCGCGTGGTGGAGCGCGCCCGAATCAGCCGACGCGCCGGCCAACGCCGCCGCGTCGCTCACGCCCGCGCCGCCCAGGAATCCCGCGACGTAGGCCTGCTTCTCACGGGGCGCCAACTTCGCCCACGTGTGACCGTCGTACGCCCGCCAACCCTGCCCGCCCTGCGGCGCCGTGGCCCGTCCCGCGCCGAAGGCCGCGAGGCCAACCACCAGCGCCCCCGCCCAAGCGCGCATCTCAGGGCTTCTTGGGCTCGGGCGTTGCGCTCAGCGCGGGCGCGCTCGCCGTACTGTCCACCTTCAGCCGGATCCACATACCGGCCGCCCCATGCCCCGGAACACCGCAAAATATTATGAACGACCCCGCCTTATTTGCAAGGAATTTGACGGCGTCGGTCTGCCCGGAAGTGAGACCATCTTGCAACATGGTGGTCGCCGCGCGATCGAACGCGGGTGGGATCGGGTTCGTGGGCACCGGTTTCTGGTCCCCAATCACCTCGGCCGAGTGCGGCAGCATGCCGTCGTGATTCAAGAAGTGCAGCGCGACGTTCCAATTGCGCGGCACCGTCAACGTCAGGCCGCCGTCGCGGAACCCGTTGAAGTTGAGCGCTCCATTCAGGCCCGTGAGTCCGGCGGTCAATTGGAAAACAGCGGTCTTCTTGGCCGAATCCACCTTGAGCCACGACGGATCGATCGGCTGGGGCGCGGTCTGCGCAGCGCCGCGTCCGAAGGCGGCGACGCCGAGCAGCAGGGTGAGCGTTGAGCGTGTCATTAGACTCCTTGGAGTTGACTACATGCTCGCTTTGGGCAAGCCGAACACGAACACGGCGTCGCCCAACGGATAGTGCAGCTGGAAATTGCCGCCAGCTGCCACTGCAATGAACTCTTCACCGTTCACGGAAAACACCGACGGAGCAGAGTTCACGCCGGCGCCGCAATAGAACTGCCACAGCACGGCGCCGGTCTTGGCGTCGTATGCCTTGAACCAGCCGTTGCCTTCACCCGTGAACACCAGGCCGCCGGCGGTGCTGGTGATGCCGCCCATCATCGGCTGCTCGGTCTTCACCTGCCACGCGATCTTGCCCGTGCTCAGATCGATGGCCGAGACATTGCCCCACTGGGCTTCACCCGGAATCGCCACGAACGCGCTGCCCAGCCAGAGGCGGGCGGCTTCCCACGGCGCGTAGTGCGTCTTGTAGAGCATCGGCTGGTGCAGGCCGACGGTGTATGCGTACCCCAGATCGGGGTTGACGGCGATGGGCGACCACTCTTCGCCGCCGTTGGCGCCGGGCAGCATGCGGGTGCCCTCGGGCGTCGGCTGCGCGAACATGTTCTCCTGCGGCACGAACGCGTCGGACTTGCGCACCAGCTTGCCGGTCGCCGCGTCGAGCACGTACACCCAGCCGGTCTTGCCCGCTTCCACCACGACCTTCTTGCCGCCCACCATCGCGATCACGGGCGGGCTCACCGCGTCGAGGTCCCACACGTCGTGCGGCACCTCTTGATAACCCCACTTGAACTTCCCGGTGACCACGTCGAGCGCCACGATGCTCTCGGTCCAGAGGTTGTCTCCGGGCCGGATCGAGCCGTCGAGATCCGGTGAGGGGTTGCCGATGCTGACGTACAGCGTCCTGGTCACGGTGTCGTAGGCGGGCGTCATCCACATCGAGCCGCCGCCGTGCTGCCACGCGTCAGCGTTTTTCGCCGAGTCGGCCTTTTCCTTGGCGATGTCGCGGTGCAGATCGTTGCCCTCGGGCGTGGTCTTGGACCACTTGCCCCACCAGCCGCCTTCCTGCGGCGAGGGAATCGTGTACCAGGTCCACACCAGCGCACCCGTGGCGCCGTTGTACGCCTTCACGAAGCCGCGAATGCCGTACTCCGCGCCGGACGTGCCGATGATCACGTTGCCGCCGATCGCCAGCGGCGCCATGGTCTCGGTGTAGCCCTGCGCCGGGTCGCCGACCACCACGTCCCACTTCGACGCGCCGGTCGTCTGGTCGAGCGCCACGAGGTGGGCGTCGAGCGTGGCGACGTACACCAGGCCGTTGGCGACGGCGACGCCGCGATTGTTGCGTCCGCAGCAGGCGACGCCGAAGGAGTTGTTCGCGACCTTCAGCTCGGTGCGCCAGAGCTGTTTGCCCGTCTTCAGGTCGAACGCGAAGACTAGATTGTTGGGTGCCACGGCGCTCGTGTAATACATCACGCCGTTGATCACCACCGGCGTGGTCTCGAGACTGGCGTTCTGCTCCGAACCCGTCTGGAACACCCACCGTGGGACGAGGTTCTTCACGTTCGTCGTGTTGATCGAATTGAGCGCAGAGTGGCGGTTGTTCGAGTAATTGCCGCCGTACATCAACCAATCAGCGCCGCTGCTCCAGCCCTGCGCCGCGAGCGGCGCGGTGAGGCCCAACAGCGCCACAGCCCAATACCATCGAGTCGCGTGCCTCATATGGCCCTCCTGTGAGATTTCACTGCCTGCCTAGCGAGAAACCCGCATACACGTTCCGCGCCGGGGCGGGCTCGTAATACCGACCCCCCGCGGCGTTGATCGTCACAGATCCCACATACAAGCGGTTGTAGACGTTGTTCACGGCCAGGAACGGCGCGATCCGCACCCTTCCCGCCGTGCCCTCCCAGCCCACGCGCACGTTCGCCGACCACCACGGCGCTGTCTGAGTGCTGAGGGCGTCATTGACGTAGTAAGCGGACGAGTAGCTCTCCTCGTACTCCAGCCACCCGCCGCGGGCCGCGGCGGGCCGCAGGCGCAACGTGAGTCGCAGCCAGTCGGCGGGCACGCCCGGCAGCGCCCGCCCGTCCAACACGGACGTTCCGACGGTGTAGTGGACATAGCGGAACGCCGAATGCGTCCAGGCGCCGCCGAGATCGACGCCCGGAAGCACTTGCGCGTCGAGTCCGAGCTCCACGCCACGGTGCCGCGCGCTGCCCGCATTGCGATAAAACACGCGTTGCAGCGAGTCGGGGTACGGGATCAACTCGCCGTGGACGTCGGCCTGGTACAGCGCCACGGAGTACGTGACGCGGCCGTCCATCGCGCCGCGCGCGCCCACTTCGTAGTTCCAGGCTTTCTGCGGCTGCAGGGCGGGATTGAACCCTCCAGCCGTGTCCGGCCGGTTGGTAAGCTCGGTGGTGGTGGGGGTTTCGAACGACGAGCCGACGTTGGCATACACGGTGAGGCCCGGCGCGGGATTCAGCGCCACGCCCAGCGAGCCCGAAAGAGCCGACATGAGCCGGCGACCGGAGTCGTCGGGGTTGGTCGAGTCGACCAGGCGATCGCGGACGCGGAAATCCACCCAATCGTAGCGCAGGCCCGCCGTGACGGTCGTGGTGGGGGTGAGCTCTAGGGCGTTCTGCACGAACGGGCCGACCTCGGTCACGTGCTCCAGCTGATCGAGCTGGCGCGTGGTGCCGGGCTGGCCGCCGACGTTGTTGAAGTTGGTGCGATCGTCACGCTGCCGCTGAAAGTCGAAGCCCGCGGTCACGCGATTCGCGAAGCTCCCGAGCGACAGCGGCCGCGCGACCTGGGCGCGCACGCCGTAGTCCGAACGGTCCAGGTCGATGTAGGCGAACGTCGTGGGATTGCGCAGCGAGCGCGCCAGGCCGAACACCGTCAGCGCGGCCGTGGCGCCGCCCGGGCCGTTGTGGCTCACCGTGGCACCGCCCTGGAGCTGCGTGACGTCCTTGCCGGCGTGCGAGCTGATGTTGATCGGCGGCGCCGAGTCGCGATTCGCCTGGAGCCCGGCGAGCGTCACGGCGCCGGGATTGTCCGCGCGCGGGTCGATGCCGGCATCGGCGAGGAGCGCCAGCGACCAGTTGGCGGCGAGCGGCAGCTGCACGCGCGTGTTGAGATTGCGAAAGTCGGCGGCGCTGTGGTCGCGCTCGCCGTCGTAGGACAAGCGCGACACGGTGACGAACGCGCCGCCGCCCGCCACGCGATCGCTGGCGCTGGCGAGCCATTTGGACCACGTGCGCCCGTTGCGATCGAAGCGGCCCAGCGTGACGGTGAGGTCCGACGACGGATGCTCGGCAGCCGCCGGGTCCGTCCAGATGCTGATGACGCCGCCTGCCGCATTCCCGAACAGCGCCGACGCCGAGCCGCGCAGTACCTCCACCCGGTCCGCGGCGCCAAGCTCGAGGTTGGTCAGCTGGCTCTGGCCGTCCGGCAGCGTCTGCGGGATGCCGTCCAGCAGGATCTTGATGCCGCGCACGCCAAACGCCGAGCGGCTGCCGAAGCCGCGGATCGAAATACGCTGGTCGAGGGAGAAGTTGTAGCGGTTGGCGACGTAGATGCCGGGAACGGCGCCGAGCGATTCGTCGAGACCCCACGTGGGGCGGGCGCGGCTGATCTGCGACTTGTCGAGCAGCTGGACGGCAAGGGGCGTGCGGGTGAACGGCAGGGCGGCGCGCGTGACCGAAACGGTGACCGGCGGGAGGTGGTAGACCTTCGCGGAGTCGACCGGCTGCTGGCTGCACGCCGGTCCCGCCAGCAGGCTCCTGCCGACGGCCAACCCCAGTGCCCCCCACGCCAGCCGCGCTCGCACCATGCGATTACCCCTCCAGTGCTCGCTTCAAGCTTCCCTGGTTCTAACCCGGACCGCGGAGACCGTCAAGCGCGGAGGTCAGGACGGGTGGCGGAACTCGCGGTTCCAGCGAATGCGGAACGGATCGCTGGCCACAGAGAGGTAGATGAAGAGCGGCCGGCCTTCGACGTGCGAGCGCGGCAGGAAACCCCAGTAGCGCGAGTCGTAGGACTCGTCGCGGTTGTCGCCCATCACCCAATAGCTCGCGGGCGGCACCACGATGGGCCCCCAGGCGTGCACCGTGGGACGATACGTCTCCGGGTTCTTGCCGATGTACCGGGGCAGCTGCAGGCCGCGCATCTTGGCGGTCAGAACCGGGTCGTCCGGGATCGGCGTGGCCGCCAGGTGCAGCGCGTACGGCTCGTCGAGCGCCTTGCCGTTGCGGTACACGGTGTCGTGCACCATCTGCAGCGTGTCGCCGGGCACGCCGATCACGCGTTTGACGATGTCGAGGTTGGGTGTCGAGTCCTCGACCGAGCGGAACACCACGATGCTGTTGGCTTTCGGATCGGTGAAGCGCTTCATCCGGAGAAAGCGCACGCCGATGAACGGGATCTGGAACTCGCCGCCGTAGGATAGCTTATCGACGAACAGGAAGTCGCCCACCAGCAGCGTGTTCTCCATGCTCGCCGACGGGATGCGGAACGCCTCGACGATGTAGGATCGCAGCACCAACCAGATGGCCAGGGCGATCACCAGCGATTTACTCCAGCTGCGCACCTCGTGGCGCCAGCCTTTGGCCGGCACGGGAGCCGGGGCGGGCGGGCGCGGGGCGGCCGGCGGGCGGCCGGTCACGGGCGCTCGACCCAGTCGGCGACGAAG
>DATLWA010000197.1:0-11283 GCA_035576905.1 Gemmatimonadales bacterium | reverse complement strand
CGGGCGCGCGCGGCGTGGCGGCCTGGGCCGCCGTCCAAGCGGCGAACGCGGTGTCCGAGTCGACCAGCACGCGCAACCGCATGTTGGCGTGCGAGGCGCCGCAGAATTCGACGCACTGACCCATGTATTCGCCGATTGAATCGGCGGCGAACACGATGTGGTTGGTATGGCCGGGAATGACGTCACGCTTGCCGAACAGGCGGGGCGCCCAGAAGCTGTGAATCACGTCGGCCGAGGTCATCTCCAAGTCGACCGTGCGGCCGAGCGGCACGTGCAGCTCGTTCGCCGTGACCACGCCGCCGGGATAGCGGTACTCCCACCACCATTGGTGCGCCACGACCTGGATCTTCAGCGCGTCGGCAGGCGGCGGTGCCTGCGTCCGAAAAATCGTCTGGATGGTGGGCACCGCCACGAACACCAGAATCAGCACCGGCGCGATGGTCCAGGCGATCTCGAGGACGGTGTGGCCGTGCGTGTGCCGCGGCTCGGCGGCGCCGGGGCGGTGGCGGTGGCGGAAGATGGTAAAGAGCAGCAGCACCTCCACCACGACGAACACCAGCATCATGAGCTTGAAGACGGTGCCGAACAGGCCGTCGATCTCGCGGGCGTAACCGGACGCGGGCGCGAGTGTCGATTGCGGAAACGGGCCGCCGCACCCCGTCACGGCGAGGGCGGCGAGCGTCAACCAGCGGGAAGATCGATACAGTGGCACGGCGTCGAGGGTCCTCGAAGTCGTCGGGAAAAAGCACCGGACAGTAGCACCGTCCACGGGCGCCGTCAACGCGATGGCGGCGACTGGCCGAGCGTCGCGTGCCGCTTCATGTTTCGCGCTCTCGCCCATTCTTCGGAGACCGCACGATGAAACGGACGCTGTCGTTCGCCCTGGCCCTGCTCTGGCTCACTCCCGTGCAACAACAGACCCCGGCCACCCGCGGGTACTACCGCATGCCGGCGATTCGCGGCGAGACGATCGTCTTCACGGCCGAGGGCGATCTGTGGACCGTCGGCCTGCACGGCGGCGTGGCGCGGCGATTGACGAGCGACGTGGACCAGGAAGGGTTCGCGACCATCTCGCCCGACGGCGCGACGATTGCATTCGCCGCGCGCTACGACGGGCCGACCGAGGTCTACACCATGCCGCTGGCGGGCGGCGTACCCACACGCCATACGTGGGAGGCGACCGGCCCCGGCTCCACGCCGGTGGGTTGGACGCCCGACGGCAAGATTCTCTACACGACGATCGCCCTCGCGACGTTGCCGTCGTGGCAGCTCGTGACGCTCGACCCCAAGACCGACCGGCGCGAGCCGGTGCCGCTCGCTGAGGCGAGCGACGGCAGCTACGACCCCAGCGGCAAGACGTTGTACTTCACGCGCTATGCCTTCCAGGGCAGCCACACCAAGCGCTACAAAGGCGGTACCGCGCAAAATATCTGGAAGTACTCAGGCGGCGCCGAGGCCGTGCCACTCACCGCCGACTACACCGGGACCAGCAAGACGCCGCTGTGGTGGAACGGCCGCATTTACTTCGCGTCCGACCGCGACGGCACGATGAACCTCTGGTCCATGGATCCCGACGGTCACGACCTGAAGCAGCTCACCCATCACCAGGGCTGGGACGTGCAGTCCCCCGCCCTGGCCGACGGCCGCATCGTCTATCAGCTCGGCGCCGACCTGCACCTGTTCGACATCGCGAGCGGCGCCGATTCCACACTCGAAATCCGGCTCGCGTCCGATCTCGATCAGGAGCGGGTGCGCTGGGTGTCGAATCCGATCGACTATGTGACGACCGCGCACCTGTCGCCCAACGGCGACCGGCTCTTGCTCACCGCGCGCGGCCAGGTGTTCGTGGCGCCGACGGGCCGCAGCGGCGGCCGCCTGGTCGAAGCGACGCGCAACTCGGGCGTGCGTTACCGCCAGGCGCGGTTCGCGCCCGACGGCAAGAGCGTGCTCGTCCTGTCGGACCAGACGGGCGAGACCGAGTGGTGGCGCGTGGCGGCCAACGGCGTGGGCGCGCCCGAGCAGCTCACCAGCGACGCGCACGTGCTGCGCTGGGACGGCGTGCCGTCGCCCGACGGCAAGTGGCTCGCCTACTACGACAAGAACCAGGAGCTGTGGCTCTACACCTTCGATCAGAAAAAGACGACGCGCATCGACACCACGCCGGACGGCGACTTCCAGGACCTCGCGTGGTCGGCCGATTCCAAGTGGCTGTCGTACGTGCGGCCCACGCCGACGTTCAGCCAGGTGTGGCTCTACAGTGTGGCGGACGGGCGCCGCACGGCGGTGACGAGCAACCGCTCGGATTCCTATGGGCCGGCGCCCACGCCCGACGGCAAGTGGCTGTATTTCCTGTCGGACCGGACGTTCCAGTCGCTCGTCGGCGGGCCGTGGGGTCCGCGCCAACCCGAGCCGTTCTTCGATCGCCAGACCAAGGTGTATCTCGTCTCGCTGCTGCCGGGCCTGCGCTCGCCGTTCGCGCCGAGCGACGAGCTGCACGCGGGCGGCGGCGCCGACACGACGAAACCCGCGGCCGGCGCCAAACCGGCCGCCGCGGCGGCGGCGCCCGCACCGGCCGTCGACGTCACCAACATCCAGCGCCGCGTAATGGAAGTCCCGCTGCCGGCCGGGAACTACGACGCGCTGTCCACCAACGGCAGCCGCCTGTTCTGGCTCACGCGCGAGACCACGCCCGAGCGCAAAGCGAGTCTCATGGCGCTCGACATCGGCAACACCGACATCACGCCCAAGACGCTGGTCGACGACGTGCGCGGCTACGAGCTCTCGACCGACGGCAAGAAGCTGATGTTCCGCAAGGGCAATGCGGTGTATGTGATCGACGCGTCGAGCGGGCCCAACGCGAGTCTCGACAAGGCGCAAGTCGCGCTCGCCGACTGGACGTTCACGCTCGACCCCAAAGAAGAGTGGCGTCAGATGTTCGACGAGGCGTGGCGGCTCGAGCGCGACTATTTCTACGACCCGCACATGCACGGGCTCGACTGGCCGGCGATCCGCTCGAAGTACCGCCCGCTGGTGGACCGGGTGACCGACCGCGACGAGCTGTCGGACCTGCTGGGCCAGATGGTGAGCGAGCTGTCGGCGCTGCACATCTTCGTGTACGGCGGCGACCCGCGGCGCGGCCGCGATCCCGCGAGCCCCGCCTCACTCGGCGCCGAGCTGGCGCGCGACGAGGGGGCCGGCGGCTGGCGCGTGACGCGGGTGTATCGCTCCGATCCCGACTACCCCAACGACCAGTCGCCGTTGGGACAGCCGGGCGTGAACGTCGGCGTGGGCGACGTCATTCAGATGATCAACGGTACGGCGACGTTGTCCGTCGCGGATCCCGGCGATCTGCTCGAGCGCCAGGCGGGCAAGCAGGTCCTGCTGCGCGTGCGCGGCGCGGCGGGCGGCGCCACGCGCGACGTGATCGTCCGGCCGATCGCACCCGGCGCCGCGCGCAACCTGCGTTACGACGACTGGGAGCTGTCGCGCCGTGAAGCTGTCGACTCGGTGGGCGGCGGCCAGATCGGCTACATCCACCTGCGCGCCATGGGACAGGGCGACATCAATCGCTGGGCGCGCGATTTCTATCCGGTGTTCGACCGCCAGGGCCTGATCATCGACGTGCGTCACAACAACGGCGGCAACATCGACAGCTGGCTGCTGGAGAAGTTGCTGCGCAAGGCCTGGTTCTACTGGCAGGGCCGCGTGGGCAACCCCTACTGGAACATGCAGTGGGCGTTTCGCGGCCACATCGTCGTGTTGTGCGACGCGTGGACGGCCTCCGACGGCGAAGCGTTCACCGAGGGCTTCCGCCGGCTGGGTCTGGGCAAGGTGATCGGCACGCGCACCTGGGGCGGCGAGATCTGGCTCAGCTCGAGCAACGTCCTGGTGGACCGCGGCATCGCGACCGCCGCGGAGAACGGCGTGTACGGACCCGAGGGCGCGTGGCTGATCGAAGGCCACGGCGTGGATCCCGACACCGTCGTCGACAACCTGCCGCACGCGACGTTCGGCGGCAGCGACGCGCAGCTCGCCGCGGGCATCGCCTACCTGCAGCGGGAAATCAAGGCGCACCCGGTGCCGGTGCCGCCCGCCCCGGCGTATCCCAACAAGGCGAAACCGTAATGAGCCCTGCTGCCAAGAAGCGCAGAAAGAAGAAGGCCGAGCAGGAATCGCGCGGGCTCACGGCCAAGCAGGTGGGCGGCGGCGAGCCGCCGGCTGAGATTCAGAAGGTGATGGCTACGATCGGCGACGACGGCGGTACGGTGATCGGCGCCTATCGCGACCCGCTGGGTGGCAATTGGCAGGTGATCGCGGCGTTGCCGCTCGCCAAGGTCGAGCCCACGCCCTATCAGCGGGACCTGTCGGAGACGCACGTGGCGAAGCTCGCCAAGGCAATCGACGCGCTCGATCGCTTCCTCGATCCGGTGATCGCCGTGCGCTCCGACGACGGCAAGTACTGGACGCCCAACGGCTATCACCGCCTCGGCGCGCTGCGCTCACTCGGCGCCAAGTCGATCGTGGCGCTGGTGGTGCCGCAGCACGACGTGGCGCACCGCATTCTCGCACTCAATACCGAGAAGGCGCACAACGTGCGCGAGCGCTCGCTCGAAGTGATGCGCCTGGAGCACGGCCTGGCCGAGCTGGACGACCGTCCGGAGAAGGAGTTCGAGCTGGAGTTCGAGGAGCCGTCGCTGCTGACGTTGGGACTGTGTTACCAGCAGAACGGCCGGTTCTCAGGCGGTGCGTATCAGTCGATTCTCAAGCGCATCGATGAATTCTTGAGTGTGAAGCTGTCCAAGGCCCTGGAGATCCGCCGCGAACGCGCTAATCAAGTCCTGGCGCTGGACGAGGCGGTGAACGCCGCGGTGGCGGCGCTCAAGGCGCGCGGGTTCCAGAGCCCCTATCTCAAGGCCTTCGTGGTGGGGCGGATCAACTATCTGCGGTTCAAGAAGGGCAAGGCGGAATTCGACGACACGATGGCCAAGCTGACCGCCGCGGCGCAGAAATTCGACGCCGGGAAGGTCAAGGCCGATCAGATCAAGGCATCGGGCGGCCCGCCCGACGAATAATCAGAACTCGAGATTCTTGAGATAATCGAAGCTGGCCTTCGCGCTCACCAGCGCGTCGGCCGGCGAGTCGTGCTCCACGAAGTAGTGCTTGATCCCCGCCTGCTGCGCCTGCGCGAAGACGCGCTTCCAGTCGATGGTCCCCTTCCCCACGTCGCGCATCACCGAGTCCGGCGCGATGTCGGCGCGCGGCTTCGCGGCCATGTCTTTCACGTGGACGAGCGGCACGCGGCCCGGGTACTTGGCAAAGTAGGCAAGCGGGTCCTGCCCGCCGAAGGTGACCCAGAACAGGTCCATCTCGAGCTTGACGAGCGCGGGATCGGTGGACGCGAGCAGCACGTCGTAGGGGACTTGACCACCGAGCGGCACGAATTCGTAGCTGTGATTGTGGTATGCCAGCGTGAGATTGCTGCGGCTGCACGCCGCGCCTGCCTGGTTGAGCTTGTCGGCCACGCGCTTCCAGCCGTCCAAGTCCGGGCGGTACTTCGCGTCGATCCACGCGACGACCACGTAGCGATGCCCCAACGTGTGCGCCGCGTCGAGCACCTGGTCCCAGCCCGTGTCGATCGCCTCGAACGGCACGTGTCCCGCCGGCGCCACGAGGCCGTTGGTCTCGAGCATGACGCGGATGTCGGCGGGCGTCTTGTCGAAGAACCCCGCGAACTCCACTTCCTGGTAGCCGATCTTCGCGACGGCCGCGAGCGTGCCCGCCATGTCCTTCTGCATCAGGTTGCGGACGGTGTAGAGCTGGAGGCCGACGCGCGGAATGCGGGCGCCGGGAAACGGCAGACGGGAGGCGTGTGTCGCGGCGAGGGCCGCGGTCGTCGTCGCAATCACAAAGTCCCGGCGGTCCATATCAGATCTCGTTCCTTTTCATGGCGGACACCGCAAAGGCACACGCCCGCGCGGTGAGCGCCATGTAGGTGATGGACGGATTGACGCACGACGACGACGCCATGCACGCGCCGTCGGTGAGGAACAGGTTGGGCACGTCCCACGCCTGATTGTTGCCGTTCAAGACGGACGTCTTGGGATCTTTGCCCATGCGCGCGGTGCCCATCTCGTGGATCGTGAGACCCGGCGGATTGTCCTGCACGAACGGCCGGATATTGGTGGCTCCGGCTGCCGAGAGCATCTCGGCCGCCGCCACGGACATGTCCTTGAGCAGCGCGCGCTCGTTGTCGCTCCAGGCGCAGTGGATCTTCAAGGCCGGGATGCCCCACGCGTCGGTCTTCTGGGCATCGAGCTCGATGTAGTTCTCGGGCCGCGGCAGGCACTCGCCGAAGCCGTAGAACGAGAACGTCCAGGGACCGTAGCCCTTGAGCCCGCGCTTGAAGTCCGCGCCGAAGCCCGGCTCATCCACGCCGCGGCCCCAGCCGTCGCGCCCGCCGCCGCCCTGATAGCCGTAGCCGCGCAGGAAGTTGGGCGACTTGTCCTTCACATTGCGGAACCGCGGCATGTAGATGCCGTTGGGGCGGTTGCCCGTCGCGTAGCGGTCCTCGTAGCCCGGGATGGTCGAGTCGGCGCCGCCGCCCATGCAGTGATCCATCAGATTCTTGCCGAGCTGGCCGCTCGCGTTGGCGAGGCCCGTGGGGAATTCGGGGCTCTTCGAGTTCAGCAGAATGCGCGCCGATTCGAGCGCCGAGGCACAGAGGAACACCACGCGGCCGCGGAACTCGAGCATGTGCTTGGTCTGCGCGTCCACGACGCGCACGCCCGCCGCGCGCTTGGTCTTGGGATCGTAGATCACGCTGTGTACGACGCTATACGGCCGCAGCGTCAGCTTGCCCGTCGCCGTCGCGGCCGGCAGCGTCGCGTTGATGCTCGAGAAATACGACCGGGTGACGCAGCCGCGGTGGCAGGGGCCGCAGTAGTGACACGGCGCGCGGCCGTTGTGCGGCTCGGTGAGCACCGCGCAGCGGCCGATGGTCAGCACGCGATCGCGCCCCCAATACTTCGCCACGCCGTCCTTCACGTGCGTCTCGGCGCAGGTCATGCCCATGGGCGGCAGGAACTGGCCGTCGGGCAGCTGCGCCAGCCCTTCGGCCTGGCCGCTGATGCCCACGAACTGTTCGACGTGGTCGTACCACGGCGCGATGTCGGCGTAGCGAATCGGCCAGTCGACGCCGAAGCCGTCCTTGGCGTTGGCCGTGAAGTCGAGATCGCTCCAGCGGTAGGTCTGGCGGCCCCACATGATCGAGCGCCCGCCCACCTGGCGGCCGCGGATCCAGGAGAACGGCTTGCCGTCGTCCGTGGTGTAGGGATTGTCGATGTCGTCCACGAAAAACTTGTTCGCCATTTCGTCGCAGGCGTAGCAGGTGCGCTGGATCGGCTGGCGCGCAAGGCGCGCCTTGCGGTCGTTGTTGCCGCGGAACTTCATCTGCCACACCGGGACGTGCTCGACGGAGTCGGTGTCGGGATTCACGTTCTGCCCGGCTTCCAGCACCAACGTCCGCAGGCCCGCTTCGCACAGCTCCTTCGCAGCCCAGCCGCCGGTGATCCCCGAGCCCACCACGATCGCGTCGTAGGTCGTGGCCATGGCTCAGTACCCCCCGGCGCGTGTGGACGCGTCGAGCATGCGGCACGGGTCCCAGCTCCCGGGGATGATCCGCGCGTGCAGCTCCTGCTCGAAGCCCACCTGGGACGTGTAGTAGCCGGTCAGGGTGAGCCACTTGAGGTTGCGCCAGAAGTTCTTGTCCAGCTTCTGGTGCGTGGCGCGGAGTCGGGCGAGCTCGTCGTCGAGCGCCGTGAGCAGCGTCGCCTGCTGCGCCGCGGTGGCGTCGGTGAAGGCCTTGCCGGTCGCCGCTTTGCTGCGCGCGTCGACGTCGGCGAGCCCATCGAGGAACGTCTGGCGGTCGGCCGGATCGTACCAGTCGGCCAGCATCACGTCGATGAACTGATCGACCCCCACAGCCTTGGCGCCGGGCGTGTCCGTCGCGGGAATGATCATATCGGTGAGCGTCTGCACCAGGACCTGTTGCTGCGCGTCGAGCACGCGGAAGCCGGGCCGGGCCCGCCAGCGGGCGCGCGCGTCGCGCCCCAGCGCGTAGAGATCCCGGGAGATGAGCGGCGCCGCCGTGGCGGCACCCAAGACGCGGAGCGCTTCCCGCCTGTCCATCACCGACCTCGCGAATGACGTGGGGAGTGAAATGGAGCGCGCCGGGCAAAAAGCGCAAGGCGGGTGTATGTTGTCCCGCCATGACGCTCGAAGGCATTGCGACGCCCGCCCTCGCCGTCCTGCCCTTCACCAACGCGAGTGGCGATCCGGCCAAATCCTACCTTGCCACCGGATTGAGCCGTTACCTCACGCTCATTCTGCAACACGTGACGTCGCTCGGCGCGGCGCCGCGGCCCGGTAAGCCGGTGGACGCCGCCACGATTCTCGACGGCTCCGTGAACCGCACCGCGACACACCTGTCGCTCACCCTCGAGCTCACCCAAAACGCGGACGGCGCGCGAGTGTGGACCGCGCGCTACGATCGCAAACTCGACGACATCGTCATCGTCGTGCAGGAGGCCGTCGCGCAGATACTTACGGCGCTGCAGATAACGCCGCGAGACGTCGAGCAGCGGATTCTCGATCGGGTGCCCACCGCGCACGCGCGTGCGTTCGAGACCTACGTGCACGGGCGCGAGCTGTACCAGCAGATCCGCCGCCGCAGCCAAGATCTGGCGCACGATCTGTTCGCGGAGGCCGTGAAGAGCGATCCGGGCTTCGCCCTGGCGCACGCGGGCCGCGCCGATTGCCACGCCATGCTCTACAGCTACTGGGACTCGAGCGCCGATCACTTGCGGGAGGCGGACACCGCCAGCGCCCGCGCCGTGGAGTTGGACGGCGCGCGGGCTGAAATCCGCGTGTCGCGCGGCCTCGCCCTCTCCCTCAACAAGCGGGTGGATGAGGCCGAGCGCGAGTTCGCCCGTGCGCTGGAGCTGAATCCGACGTCGTTCGACGCGTGCTACTTCAGGGCGCGCAGCTGCCGCGGCGCGGGGCACATGGAGGAGGCGGTGGCGTGGTTCGAACGCGCCGGCGCGCTGCGGCCGGACGACTACGCCACGCCGGCCCTGCTCGCAACGGCGTACGTGAGCCTGGGGCGTACGGACGACGCGATGGCCGTCAAACGGCGCGCCCTGGACATCATGGAGGGACACCTCAAGGCCAATCCCGACGACGAGCGGGCGCTGTATCTCGGCGCCACGTGCCTCACGAGTCTGGGTGACAAGGGCCGTGCGCGCGAGTGGGCCAAGCGCGCGGTCGCGATGGAGCCCGACGACTCCGCCGTCCTCTACAACGTGGCGTGCGCCTACTCGCTGCTCGGCCTCAAGGATTCGGCTATCGACTGCCTGGAGCGGGCCGTGCAAAACGGCTTCGGGCATTGGGAGTGGATCCAGCACGATTCGGACCTCGACCCGCTGCGCGACCAACCACGGTTCCAAGCCCTCGTTCAACGGCAGACCTGATGCACATCGTCGCAGTCTTGGTGACGCTGCAGGCGCCCCTCATCCCGCAGCCCCGCGAATACGCCGCCCTGGCCGACATCCCGCTGCGCGGCGGCGTCGCGATCAGCCCCGGGGCTACGCCCGAGGACCGTTTCACTGTCCAGACCTTGAGCGACGGATTGCGCGCGCGCGGCGTGCGGGTGGTCGCGGCGGGAACGGTGGGTGCCGTGCCTATCGTGCTCGCCCGCACCGCAACGGTGGCTGCGCGCCAGCTGCTCGCCGCGCGCCATCTCGTGTTCGATTCGACGATGCACGACGAGGGTTACGTACTGGTGGCGGCGGGCGGCGGCCGCGTGACGATCGTCGCGGCGACCGGGGCGGGACTATTCTACGGAGCCCAAACGCTCCTGCAGCTCGTAGCGGGTGAGGGCGGGAGAGGACGGATCCGCGGTGCCGTGATCCGCGACTGGCCCGCGATGAGGTACCGTGGTTTCCAGGACGATCTGTCGCGCGGGCCCGTGCCGACCCTGGACTATCAAAAGCGCCAGATCCGCATCGCCGCGTCGCTCAAGCTCAATGTGTTCAGTCCCTACTTCGAGCATACGCTGGCGTATGACGCGAATCCGTTGATCGCGCCGCCGGGCGGCGCCATGAGCCACGCCGACGTGCGCGAGCTGGTCGCCTATGCGGCGCGCTATCACGTGACCGTGGTGCCTGAGCAGGAGGCGTTCGGCCACCTGCATCACATCTTGAAGCTCGAGACCTATGCCGGCTTGGGCGAAACGGCGCACGGCCACGTGCTGGCGCCGAGTGATTCGGGCGCCCTGCCGTTGATCGCCAGTTGGTTCGCGGAAATCGATTCGCTCTTTCCGGGGCCGTTCGTGCACATCGGCGCCGACGAAACGTTCGAGCTGGGCCGGGGGCGGACCCGCAAAGCAGTCGACTCGACGGGCATCGGCCCCGTGTATCTCGCGTTCCTGGCGCGCATCGAACAGGCGCTGGCGCCGTCGCACAAACGCCTGCTGTTCTGGGGTGACGTCGCCGTGTCGAGCCCGGAGCTGGTGAAATCGCTGCCGCACGACCTGATCCCGGTGGCCTGGAATTACTGGTCCAAGGACGGCTTCGACGCGCTGCTCACGCCGTTCCAGGCGGCGGGACTCGAAACGTGGGTGGCGCCGGGGACCAACGGCTGGAATCGCGTCTTTCCCGACTACTCGATCGCCTTGCCCAACATCCAGGGCTTCGTCGCCACGGGCCAGCGGCTCGGATCGACGGGCGTCTTGAACACGACGTGGGACGACGACGGCGAGGATCTGTTCGAGGGCAACTGGTACGGCATCGCGTTCGGGGCGGCGGCGAGCTGGCAGCCCGGCACGGCCGACATCCCCGCGTTCCAATCGAGTTTCGGCGCGGTGTTCTGCGGTGACACGACCGGCGCGATCGATGACGCCGAGCGCAAGCTGGCGCAGGCGCACGCGCTGCTCGACAGCGTCGGCGTGGGGGGCGGGACGGACCTGCTGTTCTGGATGGATCCGTGGAGCCCGCGCGGGCGGATGGCCGCGGCGAAGATCCGCCCGGTGCTGCACGACGTCCGCTTGCTTACCGAGCAAGCCACCGCGCTGATTCTGCGGGTCCGGCCCAGCGTGCAGCGCAATCCCGAAACGCTTGACGCCATCGAGCTGGGCGCGCGGCGCATCGGATTCCTGGCGCAGAAATTCCAGACGGCCGACGAGATCGTGCTGCTCTACGCCCAGGCGCAGCACGCCGACTCGCCGTT
>DATLWA010000196.1:0-3454 GCA_035576905.1 Gemmatimonadales bacterium | reverse complement strand
AGTCGTAGGTGGGGAACCAGAAGTGATTGTCGTGGTCTTCGCCCTGGCTCCAGATCTGCGGCGGGCGGTGCGGCCGGCCTTCGCGATTGATATAGGTGAGGCCCTGGCCGCTCTCCACCACGCCGTGATAGGTGATGGTGAAGCGCGCGGTGTCGCCGAGGGCGATGGGCTTGGCCAGGAAGACGACCAGCGTGTCGCCGTGGCGCGCGGTGCGCAGCGTGGCGCCCCCGGCGCCCGTGACGCTCTTCAGGACGAGCTTGGCGCCGGCATCGAGGATCACCGAGTCGAATGCCATGCGGCGGGCGACGAGCGTGGTGGCCACTCGGCCGTCGAACGACGTCGAATCCCAATCGAAGTGCGACACTTCGATCTTCTGGTGGATCAGGTCGTAGTCGTGCGAGCGCGTGTAGTGGTCGTTGGCCATGCGCTCGGCGTTGGACTGGGCGGCGAGCGAGGCAGCCGCGCAGCACGCGGCCAGCAGGGAGAGCGGGAGCCGCATCGATATTCCTTGAACGAGAGGACGAGCCATGCGCCCCGGGGGACGGCCGCGGGCGCAGGTGAATCTACGTCGAGTGGGGCGGAGTTACGAGCGGTGGGCGGTGAAGGTGCCCGTGCCGTAGTTGGCGTTGCCGATGTTCCACGTGCCGGTGAACCCGTCGGGGGTGAGCACGCCATTGAGGAGGAACCACACATCCACGTGGTTGCCGGGCTCCAGGTTCAAGCTGACGCTGTCGCCCGCGACGCGGCCTTCGAGCGGGCCGGTTCTCGTGCCGCTCGGATACCAGCGCAGGTCCGCCGAACCGCGGACCCCTCCGAACGTCTGCGTCAGGTCGAGCGCGCCGGAGAAGAGGGTGTCGCCGGTGGAGCGAATGCCCGTCACCGTGTACTGACCGCTCAGCGCGCCAACGCCGGTGGGGTTGCTGCACGCGGCGGCTATCGCCGCGACGGCCAGAAGTGTGAGTCGCCGTACCATGGTACGTACGATACCCCCATGACACCGCCCGCGTCACCTGTCAACTGGCGGTGCGGGCGAGGGGCCCGTTGATTAGCGGCCCATGCGCACCGAGCTGAAGCGCGAGCTGGGCCTGCTGGATGCCACGATGATCAATCTGGGCACGATCATCGCGTCGGCGATTTTCCTCGTTCCCAGTTACATCGCGCAACAGCTGCACGCGTCGTCGCTCGTGATCCTGGCGTGGCTCGTGGGCGGCGCGGTCTCACTCCTCGGCGCGCTCACGGTGGCGGAGCTGGGGGCAGCGTTCCCCGAGGCAGGCGGGTTGTTCGTGTACCTGCGCGAAGCATACGGGCCGGTGTGGGGATTCCTGTACGGCTGGGCCAACGCCGTCGTGATCAACCCTGCGTCGATCGCGGCGATCGCTGTGGGATTTGCGACGTACGTGGGACATTTCGTGCCGCTCGACGGCGCCGGCATCAAGACGGTGGCGATCGCGTCCATCGTTGCGCTCACCGCGCTCAATTGCCTCGGCGTGCGCCTGGGCGCCACGACCCAGAACATCCTCACGTTCATCAAGGTGGCGCTCGTCGGCGTCTTGATCGTGGCGGGGTTGTTCCTGCACGGCGGCTCGACCGAAAACTTCCGGCCGGTGTGGCCCGACCAGCCGCTGGGCACGCTGATCGGTCCGTTCGGCCTGGCGATGGTGGCGGTGCTGTGGGCGTACGACGGCTGGATCGAGAGCACGTATATCGGCAGCGAGATCAAGGATCCCGGCCGAGTCACGCCGCGGGCGATCGTGCTGGCGACGCTGGGCGCGATCGTGCTGTACTCGCTGGTGACGCTTGCCTACATCTATGTGCTGTCGCCGGCGCGTACGGCCCTGTCCACCGAAGTCGCGGCCGACGCGGCGCGCGTGACGCTGGGCGCCGCAGGCGCCGCGCTCGTGGCCGCGGCGATTCTCGTCTCGACGCTCGGCGCCAACAACGGCATCGTGCTGACCGCGGCGCGGATCCCGTACGCGATGGCGCAGGACGGCGTGATGTTCCGGGCGATCGGCTGGGTGCATCCGCGCTGGCGCACGCCGGTGACGTCGCTGGTGGTGCAGGCGGTGATCGCGATCGCGCTGGCGCTCTCGGGCGACTACGAGAAGCTCGCCGGCTACGTCATCTTCGCGTCGTTCCTGTTCTATGCGCTGGGCTGCGGGGCGGTGGTGCGGCTGCGGCACACGCGACCGGACCTGCCGCGGCCGTATCGCGCGTGGGGTTTCCCGGTGACGCCGATCGTGTTCATCGCGTTCGCGACGTGGCTTACCGTCAACTCAATAATCGAAGCCCCGCGCGACGCGGCGGTCGGCGCGGGGCTGATTGCGGCGGGACTACCCTTCTACTGGTACTGGCGACGGTCAGCGGCGCGGACCCCGAGCGAGCAGGTCTAGAATCGCCTGTGGGGCAAACGGCCCCAACACACTGCTGTTCGGCACGGTGATCACCTGGGGCTGCGAGCCGTAGGGGCCTTCGCGACCATCGGGGCCGTTGACGCCGGCCGTGCCCGCTGTGCCGGCCTTGCCTTTGGGACAGGAGTTGCCGCGCGCATCGGTCGTCGAGTCGCCCGGCGCACCGGCCCCGCCGCCCGGGCCGCCCTTACCGCCCGGCCCGCCTTTGCCGCCCGGCGTGCGCGCGTCGACGACACCTGCCAGGAACGGCTCTTCCTGCGGCACGATGATCGTGATGTGCCCGCCGCGTCCGCCGGGACCGCCCACGCCGCCGCTTTCGCCGGGGCCGCCGTTGCCGCCGTCACCACAGTGGTTGCCATTGTTGCCCTTCAAGCCCGCCCGCCCGGCCTGACCTGAGTACCCGCGCCCGCCGCGCGCTTCGATAATGAGGAACGAGCGCGGCGGAATCGTGCTGGCATTGTAGAACGCATAGAAGGGCGGCGCGTCGGCCACTTCGATCGCCGCGATGAGCAGCTTCTCGACGTACGGCGTGCGGCCCATCGCGAGCCGCACCGTCACGTCGGGGCCGTCATGACCCGCGTCGCCCTCGAATCCGAAGGCGTGATTCGTGCACGAGTAATCGGGCGTCACCACCGCGTCGCCGCGGACCGCCGGCTTGAAGCGCAGCGCGGCGCTCAAGTGGAATCCCGTCTGCGCGCTCACCAGCGGATCGCGCTCGGCCGCCCAGCTGCCGTCCTGGAGCGCGTCGGCCTGCGGGCTCGAGCGGTCGAGGAAGAGCACGTGCAGCCGCGGTGGGTGCTTCTTGTCGTATTTCGTGGCGAAGGGGATTTCAGTCCCGTCGTTCATCACGGCCGTGTAGCTGGCATAGAACGCCTGGCCGGGGCAGGCAGTGCTCGTGGTGACGATGCGTATCGCCTTCATCTGCGCCACGAGGCCCGGATCGGGGGCGTAGTCGGCCGGGGGAGCGTGGCTGCAGGCCGCAACGGCGAGCGCCGCGGCCGCGTACGAGACGAGAGTATGAGTGCGCATGCCCATAATGTTCGTCG
>DATLWA010000195.1:0-6883 GCA_035576905.1 Gemmatimonadales bacterium | reverse complement strand
TTCGAGAAGAACAGGTCCGTCTCGAGGAAGATCTGGCCGTCGGTGATCGAGATGACGTTGGTGGGAATGTAGGCCGACACGTCGCCCGCCTGCGTCTCGATGATCGGGAGCGCCGTGAGCGAGCCGCCGCCCATCTCATCCGACAGCTTCGCCGCGCGCTCCAGCAGGCGGCTGTGCAGGTAGAAGACGTCGCCGGGATAGGCCTCGCGCCCCGGCGGGCGGCGCAGCACGAGCGACAGCTGGCGGTACGCGGCGGCCTGCTTCGACAAGTCGTCGTAGATGCACAGCGTCGCCTTCTTCTCCTCGTACATGAAGTACTCGGCCATGGTGCAGCCGGTGTACGGGGCGATGTACTGCATCGGCGCGGGCTCGGACGCGGAGGCCACGACCACGATGGTGTACTCCATCGCGCCGCGCTCCTTGAGCTTCTCCACCACCGCCGCGACGGTCGAGTTCTTCTGGCCGATGGCGACGTAGACGCAGATGACGCCGGTGCCCTTCTGGTTGATGATCGTGTCGATCGCGATCGCCGTCTTACCGGTGCCGCGGTCGCCGATGATCAGCTCGCGCTGGCCGCGGCCGATCGGGATCATCGAGTCGATCGCCTTGACGCCCGTCTGCAGCGGCTCCTTCACCGGCTGGCGCTTGATGATGCCGGGCGCCACGATCTCGACCTTGCGGCTCTTGGTCCCCTTCACGGGTCCGCGGCCGTCCACCGGCCGGCCCAGCGCGTCGACCACGCGGCCCACCATGCCGGGACCCACCGGCACCTCGAGCACGCGCCCGGTGCGCCGGACTTCGTCGCCTTCGCGCAGCTTGAGGTAGTCGCCGAACACCACGGCGCCGATGTTGTCTTCCTCGAGGTTCAGCGCCTGGCCGACCACCTTTTCCCCGGTCTCCGACGACGTGAACTCGAGCATCTCGCCCGCCATCGCGGACGTGAGGCCGTAAATGCGCGCGATGCCGTCCTTCACTTCGAGGACGGTGCCGACTTCGCGGACATCGATCTCAGCCAGGTCGGCGGCCTGGATTTCCTTGAGGAGGATGTCCTTCAGTTCGCCCGGCCGGAGAATGCTGTCGGATGCCATGAGAGTCGCGGTTTAGGTTTGTGAAAAATATCACAAGCTGGCCGAAGTCGCCAGCGGCCAACTTACCACTACTGCCGACTTCTGGTTCTTCCTCGAATGAACCGCGCCAAGACGCCGCCCGCTCCCAACTCTCGCAGCTCCGCCGGCGACACCCCCGCCACCCTCCGCGCTGCGCCGGCCAAATGGCTGGGCGAGGCGAGGCCGAGGATCTGCACCACGGCCCGCACGGTATAGCCGGGATTGCCGAGCAGGTCGGCGGCGCAGGCGACGCGCGCCAGATCGATCACGCGCTTGAGGTTGGGGGCGCCGCCCGCGGCGAACTGCCGCGACAGGTGCTCGCGCGTGACCCGCAAAGCCTGGGCGATGTGCGCCGTCGTGATGGGCTGCGCCACGCGCCGCAGCACCTCGTCCCAGGCCGCGCGCTGCAGCGGATCGGAGAGGCGCAGCACGCGCGGCCCGTCGGCCAGGGCGGCGCGCCGGCCCGCCTGCGCGGTGCGGGCGGCCACCCATTCGCCCGCGACGGCGTTGTCCACGCCTTCCACCAGGACGCCCGCCACACCGGCCGCGCGGCACGCGGCGAGCAGCGGGCCGTCGTCGGGCCGGAAGCTCGACAGCGCGTACATCGGGATGCGGGGGAAGCGCGCCGCCAACGCCAGCGCCTGCTCGGGCGCGGCTTTCACGTCCAGCACCATGGCGTCGACCAGTTTCTGGAACAGCAGCCGCTCGAGAGCGGCGAAATCGCGGCACAGGCGCACGCGTCCGGCCGTCCGCGGATAGCCCCGTTGCACGGCCCGCCGCGCCTCGCGCCGCGGGTGGAACACCGGGACGATCGCGCTCACCCGCCCTCGACGCCGGAGAGCGCGCGGACCATCTCGGCGGCGCGCCGCAGCACGCCGCGCGCGTTGTCGTAGGAAATCGTGGCCAGCGCTTCGGCGAGCGGATGCCACGTGCAGGCCGTGATGCCTTCGTCGGCCTGCGGCACCGGCTCACCCTGGCGCGATTCGAACAGGAAGAAGTGGCAAAACTTGTGGATCGTCTTGCCGCGGAAGCGGAAGTACCAGTTGATCACCTTGATGGGGCCGTGCAGCACGAGGTCCACCAGCCCCGTTTCCTCGGCCACCTCGCGGCGCGCCGCGTCGGCCGGCGGCTCCCCCGGCTCGAGGTGGCCTTTGGGAAAACCCCAGTTCCTGTAGGAGTCGCGGATCAAGAGATAGCGCGGCGTCCCGTCGGGGTCGCGGCGGAAAATCACGCCGCCGGCGCTGGTCTCGCGCTCGGCGCGAGGTTGGCTCCGGGCCATGCGCTTAGAAAACGCTGAACGTGAAATACTTGCGTGGATTTGCCTGAATGTCGGCGAGCAGCTGGCGCAGCTGGATCATGGTGTTCTTGCTCTCGACGTACAGCGCCGAGTCCCCGACGACCAGACCGAGCGTGCCGCTGCGGTTGGCGATGCGGCTCATTACGGTGTCGGCGTTGACGAGCACACGCACGAGACTTTCCTGGTTCTTGTGCGCCGCGTCGAGCAGATCGCGGAAGTCCTGCGACGCGCCGCGCAGGTCGGCGCTCGCGGCGGCGCCGTTGTTGAGAATCGCGGCGAGCTGGCCCTGGTTGGTCGCGGTGTCCACCCGGCCGAGGGTGTTCTGCAGCGTGGTCGCGGCGCTGGACAACGCGTCCGACCCCTTGCGCAAGTTGGTGCCCACGGTGCCGAACACGTCGGCCTGTTCGTTGGTGACCCGCGCCAGGCGATCGGCGATCTGGCCAAAATCCCGGATCGACCGCCGCAGTTCGGTGACCGCCTCCGAGTCGAAAGCGGTCTGCACGCGATTGGCGACGGTGGCGATGTCGGAGGCGATGCGACTCGCCTGGGCGGTGAGCTGGCCGATGTCGGGCAGCGTGGCGCCCGGCCATTTGGTTCCGCCTGCCGCCGCCGCCGCGGCGATGTCGCGGCGCACGTTGGGGTCATTGGGCAACTGATCCTGGGACACCAGCTCGGCCGCCCATTCCCCGAACAGCGACGCCGACGCGGCGATGACCGCCGGCCGCGTCGGGACCGCGACGCCCGCGTAGATCTTCAAGTCCGCCTCGACCCAGTTGCCGGGGGCCAGCCGGATCGCCTCCACGCGGCCCACCCGCACGCCGCGCAGCGCCACGGGATTGCCGACACCGAGCCCGCCGAGCGTGCGGAACCGGGCCGTATAGACCGCTTCGGCCTTGCCGAAGTGCGTCCCCGACAGCCACAGCGCGCCGCCCACCACCAGGGCGAACGCGACGATGACCACCACGCCGACCGCGAATTCATTCTCGCGTTTCATTCCGGACGTCCCTCGATGAACTGCCGCACCACGGAATCCTCGGTTTGCTGGATGGCCTCGACGGTCCCCACCTGGCGGATTCGCCCCTCGTACAGCATGGCGATCCGGTCTCCCACGGTATAAGCGCTGCGCATATCGTGCGTGACGACGATCGCCGTGGCACCGGTGTGCTCGCGCGTGCGGACCATCAGCTGGTCGATCACCGCGGACGTCACCGGGTCGAGCCCCGTGGTGGGCTCGTCGTACAGAATGTAGCGCGGCTTGAGCGCGATGGCGCGGGCGATGCCCACCCGCTTGCGCATCCCCCCGGAAAGCTCGGCGGGGAACGCGGCGTCGCGACCGGTGAGGTCCACCAGCGCCAGGGCCTCGTGGACGCGCTCCTCGATCTCGTCGTCGGCGAGCTGCCGGCGGCGCAGGCCCAGCGCCACGTTGTCCGCCACACTCATCGAGTCGAACAAGGCCGCGGCCTGGAAGACGTAGCCGATCTCCTGGCGCAACGCGGTCAACGCGGCGCGGTCGAGCGTGGACACCGCCAGGTCGTCGACGTACACCTCCCCCGTGTCCGGCTCGATGAGCCCGACCACGTGCTTGAGCGTGACGCTCTTGCCCGTTCCGGAGTAGCCGATGAGCACGAGGGTCTCCCCGTCGCGAACGTCGAACGTGACGCCGTCGAGCACGCGCTGCGTCCCGAACGCCTTGTGGACGTCCTGGAACTTGATCACAGGAGCACCACGGCCCAGAACGCGTCGAGCACCAGGATCAGCACGGCGGAATAGACGACCGCCTGCGTGGTGCTGCGGCCCACGCCCTCAGCCCCGCCGCGCGTGCCGAGGCCCACGCCGCAACCCACCAGCGCGATGGTGCAGCCGAACGACGCGCTCTTGAACAGGCCGTACCAGGTGTCTTTGAAGACGTAGAAGAGCCGCAACCCTTTGATGAAGTCGACCGTGGAGAGCTGCAGCAGGACCAGGCTCGTGAGCCAGCCCGTCACGAGGCCGAGGCTGATCGCGCATCCCACAATCAGCGGGAACATCACCGTCGCGGCGACGACGCGCGGGACGACGAGATAGCTCTGGGGGTTGTACGCGAGCGTCTCGAGTGCGTCGACCTGCTCGGTCACCTTCATGGTGCCGAGCTCGGCGGCCATGGACGCGCCCACGCGCCCCGCCAGCGCCAGCCCCACGAGCACGGGGCCGAGCTCCAGCATCATCGACTTGCCGACGAGCGTGCCGACGAAGTACAGCGGCACGGTGCCCTTGAAGGTGTAGGACGCTTGCAAGGCGAGGACGACGCCCGTGAACGCGGCGATGAACAGGGCGACCGGGAGAGAGTCGACGCCGATGCGCCGCATCTGGACGACGGTGAGACGGGCCCACGTGCCGACGTCCGCCGCGGCGCGGGCGAAATCCTCCAGAAAGTGGCCGAACCGGCCCACCGTTTCAATCGCGGCGACGGCGCGCCGCCCGACAGCGCGAATCACGGCCGTCAACATAGTCCCTCAGACGCCAAGAGGCCAAGCAGTCCGCTTGGCCTCCTGGTCCCGTTGGGGTTTTCCCTTACGCCGCGAAGCTGGCGAGCGCCTTGCCGACGTTGCCCTCGCGCAGGCGCTTGAGAGCGCGGTCGCGCAACTGGCGCACGCGCTCGCGCGTGACGCCGAGCATGCCGCCGATTTCCTCCAGCGTATGCTCGCGCCCGCCGTCCAGGCCGAAGTACAGGCGCAGGACCTTGGCGTCGCGCTTCTGCAGGGTGTTGAGCGCCGTCTCGATCTCGTCCGAGAGGAAGCGGTCCATCGCCTTCTCCTCGGTATCGGGGAGATCCTCGGCGATGAAGCGCTCGATCAGGGACCGGTCGCCGTCGGGATCGAGCGGCGCGTCGAGCCGCACGTCGCCCGTATTGAGCGCGGCGAGCGACTGCACCACCTCGAGCGACAGCTTGGTGGCGTCGGCGATCTCCTCGGGCGTCGGCTCGCGCCGCAGCGTCTGCCGCAAGTACTCGGCGGTGCGGACGATGCGCGACAGGTCGGCGGTGCGGTTCAGCGGCACCCGCACGGTCCGGCCCTGGCGGGCGAGCGAGGCGAGAATCGCCTGGCGGATCCACCACACGGCGTAGGAGATGAACTTCACGCCCTGGTCGGGATCGAACTTCCGCGCGGCCGTGAGCAGGCCGACGTTGCCCTCGCCGATCAGGTCGGTGAGCGGCAGGCCGCGGTTCTGGTACTTCTTGGCGACCGAGATGACGAAACGCAGGTTGCGCTTCACCAGCTCCTGCATGGCCTCCTGATCGCCCGCGCGCACCTTGCGGGCGAGCGCGATCTCCTCCTTCTGCGTGAGCAGCGGAGTCTTGGAGACCTCGTGCAGGTACTGGTCGAGGATGTCGCGTTCGTGCTCGTGCCGGCCCAGACCCGCGAGCACGTTGCGACGCCGCCCCCGCTTCTTCTTGGGGGCGGCCTTCGCGGCAGTGGGCGCCGGCGCGGCCTTGGCGGCCGGGCGCGGCTTCGCCTTGGCTACGGTCTTCGAAACCGGAGCGGGGCGAGCGGCGTGCTTCGTGCTCTTCTTCTTATGGGCCGACTTGGACATGGGGCACTCTATGGTCGCCCTGTGATACCGTGCACAGGGTTGGAAAGTTCAAGTTGTCGAGCGGGAATCGCTTGACACTCCAGGAACGCCCCGATAAGATGCCGTGTTCCTTCCGGAACGCTATCGGGGGGGCGCCTAATATAGCGGGGGCGTAGCTCAGTTGGGAGAGCGCGTGAATGGCATTCACGAGGTCAGGGGTTCGATCCCCCTCGCCTCCACTGCGAGGCGGTGGGTAGTAGATAAGCCCTGAAGCGGTTAGATTCTCGGCCACGCGGGAATAGCTCAGTTGGTAGAGCACAACCTTGCCAAGGTTGGGGTCGCGGGTTCGAGTCCCGTTTCCCGCTCTCGCAAGCACACCGACGCGGGGTGGAGCAGTCTGGTAGCTCGCCGGGCTCATAACCCGGAGGTCGTGGGTTCAAATCCCACCCCCGCTACTGAGGCGGTCAGGCGGTCAGGCGGCGCGAGGCCGCTCGCCTGACCGCCTTTGTTCGGGCGGTTAGCTCAGTTGGTTAGAGCGCCACGTTGACATCGTGGAGGTCACAAGTTCGAGTCTTGTACCGCCCACCTCGCGCCCATAGCTCAACTGGATAGAGCGCTTGACTACGGATCAAGAGGTTGGGGGTTCAACTCCCTCTGGGCGCATTGCCGCAGGATGTAGTTCTCGGGGCGTGGCGCAGTCCGGTTAGCGCGCCTGGTTCGGGACCAGGAGGTCGGAGGTTCAAATCCTCTCGCCCCGACTGTTTGAAGATCAAGCCTGACATCGATTTCCGGTGTCGGGCTTTTTCTTACCCGAACCTGGTGGTGTGAGTAACGGTGTGAGTTTCTCGCGCAGTTAGCGGCTCACCATCCGTTGCGTCGGATGCAGCACCACCTGTCGCACCGTCTCCGCGTCCACCTGCAGGTAGGACCG
>DATLWA010000194.1:0-12492 GCA_035576905.1 Gemmatimonadales bacterium | reverse complement strand
CTGGGCGATCCCGACGAAGCGGACGATGCCGCGCAGGACGCGTTTCTGTCGGCCCTCGTGAAGTTGGACCAATACGACCGGCACCGGCCGTTCGGCCCCTGGTTGATGCGCATCGTCGCCAACGCCGCGACCGACCGCCGGCGGCGGCGCGCGGTGCGCCGCGTCGAGCCGCTCGACGTCGGTCTGGTGGGCGGCGGTCCGCGACCGGACCGCGATGCGGAGCGCAGCGCCCTGGGTGACCGGCTGCGCGCGGCGCTCGCCGAGCTGCCGGAGCGGCGGCGGATGGCCGTGACCCTGTTCGACGTGGAGGGGTACTCCCACGCCGAGATCGCGGAGATTCTGGGTATTCCGGAGGGCACCGTGCGCTCCGAAGTGTTTCATGCGCGACGCCGCCTGCGAATCCTGCTGGCGGACTGGAAAGAGGAGGGATGAGCACGATGGATCGGGAGACGCCGTTCAATCATCAGCAGGACCTGCAGCTCGGCGCCGCATTGCGCGAGACGCTGGCCCCGGGCGCGGCCGATGCGTTCGTGGCGCGCGTCTTGGCGCGCTACGACGCCGCGCGCGCGACCCCGCCGGCGTGGGACGTGCTCGCGTCGTGGGGCCGTCGCGGCGTGGCCGTGGCGGCCGTCGCGGCGCTCGCGGCCGGCTTGCTGGTGGGCCGCGCGATGCGCCCGGCGACGGGCACCATGGAGGACGCGCTCGGCTCACCATCCGGCACGTCGCTGCCGCCGTCGGCGCTGCTCGCCGCACAACACCCGCTCGAGGCCAGCGCCGCATTTGCGTCGCTGATCGAGCGCTGAGCATCCCTTACTACTGAAAGAGAGCCGTTCGCATGTTGAATAAATCAAAGGCGTGGGCCGTGGGTCTCCTGGCCGCCGTGTTCGTCGCCGGTCTCGCGTTGGGCGGGGCGGCGCAAGCGTGGGCCGGCCGGCGCGACGCGCCGTGCGGGCGTTCCGGTGGCACGGCGGCGGTCGTGAAGGATCTGACGCGCGAGCTGTCGCTCACCGCCGTGCAGCAGGACTCGGTGCGCGCCGTGTTCGACCGCCATCGCAGCGAAATGGAAGCGGTGTGGAAGCGGGTACATCCGCAGTTCGACTCGCTGCGCCAGGTGATGCGCACGGAGATCAACGCGCAGCTCACGCCCGCACAACAGGACAAGTACAAGGCGTTGCTGGCCGAGCACGACCGTCGTCGCGCGGCGGCCGATTCGGCGGCGTCCAACGGAGGGCGACGGTAGCATGCGACCGCAGGGCTTGATGGCAGCAATGTGGCTGGTGGCGGCGGCGACGCCCGCGCGCGCTCAGCAGCAGGATACGACCACGCAGCCGCTGCAGATCACGCTGCCGGATGCGATTCAGCGCGCGCTGCAGGTGCAGCCCAACATGGTCACGGCGGAGGGCAACGTCCGCAGCGCCAACGCGCAGCGGCTGGCGAGCACGGGGGCGTTCCTGCCCACTCTTTCGACGAGCGGCGGCTCGACCCGCTCCGGCGGCACACAGGTCGTGCCCGGCGGTGGGCTCGCCCCGTTCCCCGCGCGCACCAATTTCACGCTCACACTCGCCGCGAGCTGGGACCTCTTCACCGGCTTCCGGCGGCTCGCGTCCCGCCGCGCCGCGGGCGCGTCGCAGGATGCCGCCGACGCCGGCCTGATCAATCAGCGCTACCAGACGACGCTGCTCACGAAGCAGGCGTTCTACAACGCGCTGGCCGACGAAGAGCTGGTACACGTCGCCGAAGCTCAGCTCGCACGCACGCGACAGGAGCTGCAGATCTCGGTGGACAAGCTGCGCGTCGGTTCCGCGACGCGGTCCGACTCGCTGCGCTCGGCGGTGGACTTCGGCAATGCCCGCATCGCGCTGTTGCAGGCGCAGTCGAACCTCGCCTTTGCCCAAGCGACCCTGGGCCGCCAGATCGGGGTCGACCGGCCCGTGCGGGCCGTGCCCGACACGGTGCTGCCGCCCCTGCCCGACACGACCGGGCTGCGCGACGCCATCCTGGGGACCGCGCCGCAGGTGCGCCAAGCTGACGCGTTCGCGCGCGCGGCGCGCGCGGGGGTGTGGGTCAGCCGCGCGTCCTACTGGCCCACGTTCAGCACGTCGTTGACGAAGGGCTACTCCGGCTCGCAGGCGCCGTGGACGTCAGGCAGCACCTTCCCCGACAGTTGGTCGGTGCGTTTCGGGTTCAACTGGACGCTGTTCAACGGCTTCGCGCGCGAGCAAGGGGTCACGAACGCGAGCGTGTCCCGCGACGTCGCCGAGGCGGAGGCCGCCGACACGCGCCGCGCGGTGAGCGCGTCGCTGACCCAGGCGATCTCGGGGCTCGAGACCGCGTCGACGCAGCTCGAGATCGCGCAGGCCAATCTGGCCGCGGCGACCGAGGACATGCGCGTGCAGCAGGAGCGCTACCGCGTGGGCGCGAGCACTATTCTCGACCTGCTCACGTCGCAGGCCGCGCTGACGACGGCGGGCGTGAACGTCGTGCAGACCCGCTTCAATTATCTGATTTCCCGCGCCACGCTCGAGGCGCTGGTGGGACACGGATTGTGACCGCCACCGCGGCGCTCGAATTCCGCACCGGCGACACGCCGCTGCCCGACGTCGTCATCCTGACGCACAACCTGGCGCGGGAGTACGAGATCGGGGCGGAAGTCGTGCGCGCGCTGCGCGGCGTGGACATCCAGATCCGCCGCAACGAGTTCGTGGCGATCATGGGCCCGTCGGGTTCGGGGAAATCCACCCTGATGAACCTGATCGGCTGCCTCGATACCCCCACGGCGGGCGAATACTGGCTCAACGGCCAGCAGGTCAGCGAATTGTCGGACGATGCCTTGGCGCGCATTCGCAACAAGGAGATCGGGTTTGTTTTCCAGACGTTCAATCTGCTGCCCCGGGCCAGCGCGCTGCACAACGTGGAGCTGCCGCTGATCTACGCCGGGGCGAGCGGCCGGGTGCGCCGCGAGCGCGCCGCGCTGGCGTTGCAGCGTGTGGGGCTGGGTGACCGTATGGAACACAAGCCCAACGAGCTGTCGGGCGGCCAGCGGCAACGCGTGGCCATCGCCCGGGCCCTCGTGAACGAGCCCAGCATCCTGCTGGCCGACGAGCCGACGGGAAACCTCGACTCGGCGACGGGCAACGAGATCATGAACCTGTTCGAAGAGCTGCACACCCAGGGACAAACCATCGTCCTGGTCACGCACGAGCACGATATCGCGGAGCACGCGCACCGCCAGATTCACCTGCTCGATGGAAAGATCGCGCGAGACGAGAGGACCAAGCCGTGAAGCGCACACTACAGCTGGCCGCCTTGACGCTGGCGTTCACCGCCTGCAAGAAGGCCGATCCAGCGCCGGTATACGAAAAAGTCGCCGTCGCGCGCCGCGACATCACCGTCAGCGCGTCGGCCGCCGGGGCGATCCAGCCCATCCTGACGGTGCAGGTGAAGTCGCAGGCCTCGGGTGCCGTGACGGAGATGCGGGTGCAGACGGGCGACGAAGTCCGACCCGGCCAGCTGCTCGCCGTGATCGATCCGCGCCTCCCCAAGAGCGCGCTCGATCAGGCCCAGGCCTCGGTCGACCAGGCACAGGCACAGTTCGACTATGCCCGCGCCCAGCTCGCCCGCGAGGACACGTTGTTTCATGCCAACGCGGTCACCGAGCAGGAATACCAGAACTCGCGCGTGAGCTTCGAGCAGGCCAAGACGTCGCTGGTGAACGCCAAGGCGAATCTGTCGGACGCGCGCATCGCCTACTCCCAGACGCGCGTCACCGCGCCGCTCGCCGGAACCATCATCACGAAGACCGTCGATATCGGGACGGTGATCTCGAGCCCCACGCACGACGTCACCGGCGGCACCGCGATGTTCACGATGGCGAACCTCGACACGGTCCAGGTACAGGCGCTGGTGGACGAGACGGACATCGGGAAGGTCCAAGCCGGCATGCCGGTCACGATCACCGTCGACGCGTACCCCAACCGGCCGTTTGCGGGCACGGTCCTGAAAATCGAGCCGCAGGCGACGGTGAACCAGAACGTGACGATGTTCGCGGTGGACGTGAACATCATCAACCCCGGCCACCTGCTGAAGCCGGGGATGAACACCGAGGTCGCCGTGCACATCGGCGACCGCACCAACGTCCTCGCGATTCCCAACGCCGCGCTGCGCACGCCGCGCGACGTGGCGTCGGCCGCGGCGGTGCTCGGGCTCGACCCCAACGTCGTGCAGCAACAGCTCGCGCAGGCGCCCGCCCAGCGGGATTCGGCGAAGGGCCAGGCGTCGCTCGGCGGCAACACGGCGAAGCCCGACACGAGCAAGGGCAAGGGCCCCGCCACGGTGACGATCCAAACGCCGGGCGGCGACATGACGATCACGCTCCCCGCGGGTGTCACGGCGGAGGAGTTCAACGCCATCCGCGAGAAGCGGCGCAGCGGGCAGGACCTGTCGGCGCGCGAGCAGGCCGTGATGCAGCAGGTCTTCTCGCAGTTCCGCCGCCCGGGCGGCGGCGGCGGGTTCGGTGGCGGCGGCCGCGGCATGCGCTCGAATGATTTCGGCGGCAACTACATCGTGTTCGTGCTGCGCAAGGGCAAGCCCGCGGCGGTGAACATCCGCACGGGCCTGACCGACCTGGATCAAACCGAAGTCGTGAGCGGCCTGACCGAGCAGGACACCGTGCTGGTGCTGCCGAGCGCGTCGCTGGTACAGGCGCAGAAGGACTTCCAGAACCGCTTCAAGTCGATGACGGGCGGCGGCCTGCCGGGCCTGCAGCAGGCGCCCACCAAGAGCGGCGGCGGCAACCAGGTGATTGTGAGGTAAGCCGTGCTGCTCGGGGAGATCATCCAGGTCGCGCTGTCGGCGATCCGTGCCAACAAGCTGCGCTCGCTCCTGACGATGCTGGGCATCATCATCGGCGTCGGCGCGGTGATCACGATGGTGGCGCTCGGCTCGGGCGCGCAGAAGTCCGTCCAGGACCGCATCCAGGCGCTGGGCCCCACCCTGCTGTCGATTTTCCCGGGCCAGAACTTCCGCGGCGGCGTGGCGATCAGCGGCGCGGTGAGCCTGACCTTCGATGACGATACGGCGCTCGCCAACAACATCCGCTACGTCACCGACGTGGTGCCCGAGCTGACCCGCAACATGCAGGTGCAGTACGGCGCCCAGAACATCAACGTCAGCGTGGTGGGGTCGACCCCGAACTACGTGCCGGTCCACAATTACACCGTCACCGCGGGGCGCATGTTCACCGCCGGCGACGAAAGCTCGCGCCAGCGGTATGCCGTGCTGGGGTCGCAGATCCCCACCGACTTGAACGCCAACGGCGTCGCCATGATCGGCCAGACGATCCAGATCCGCGGCATCCCGTTCGAGATCATCGGCCTGCTGAGCGAAAAGGGGTCGCAGGGCTTCAATAATCCCGACGAGCAGGTCCTTATCCCCTACCAGACGGCGCGCTATCGCGTCGTCGGGACCGACCGGCTGCGCCAGATCACGGTCAAGGTCGCCGACTTGAATTCCATGAACCTGGCGATGATCGAGATCGAGCGCGTGCTGCGGCGCGCGCACAAGATCCGGCCCGGGGCGGACAACGACTTCCAGATCCGCAACCAGACCGACGTGTTGTCGACGTTCCAGCAGACGACCGAGACGTTCAAGTTCCTGCTGGCGGGCATCGCGGCGGTCAGCCTCCTGGTGGGCGGCATCGGCATCATGAACATCATGCTGGTGTCGGTCACCGAGCGCACCCGCGAGATCGGCGTACGCAAAGCGCTGGGCGCCACGCGCGGCAACATCCTGTTCCAGTTCCTGGTCGAGGCCCTGGTGCTGTGCCTCGCCGGCGGCGTCACCGGCATCCTGCTCGGCTCGCTCGGCGCGTTGCTGCTGTCCACGCTCATGCACTGGAACACGCTGATCTCCCCCTACGCGATCCTGCTCGCGTTCTTCTTCAGCGCGCTGGTGGGGCTGTTCTTCGGCATCTGGCCCGCGAAGCGGGCGGCGTCATTGGACCCGATTCAGGCGTTGCGATACGAATAGACGGTACCCGCCCCCGAAGCGTGGGGAGTGGGGGGTGGTTTCTGACGGTTCGTAGGCCGACTCAGCCGCGACGGAATCCGCCCCGTCCCGGACGGTACCCCTCCCCGCTCCCCACGCTGTATTTTGTGTTCCATGCTCGCCCCCCTGCTCCTCGCCCTCCTCCAGGCCCCCGCTGCCGACCCCGGACCGATTTACAGCGGGCGGCTGCGGCAGCTCGACGTCGCGATCCCGCGGCGCGACACGACGGTCACAATCGACGGCCGCCTCGACGAGCCGGTCTGGCGGCAGGCCGCGCTGCTCGACGGGTTCTCGCAGTACCGGCCGGTCGACGGCCGTCCCGCGGAGGATTCGACGCAGGTGCTGGTGTGGTATTCGGGCGATGCGATCTACTTCGGTATTCGCGCGTACGAAGGGCACGGGCCGGTGGTGCGCGCGACGCTCGCCGACCGCGACAACATCAATGCCGACGATCGGGTGCAGCTGCTGCTCGACACGTACGACGATCACCGACGCGCCTGGCTCTTCGCCGTCAATCCGCTGGGCGTGCAGGAAGACGGTGTGTGGAGCGACGGCGTGGAGGCCTCGGCGGGCGGGCCCCAGGCGGGCGGGCGCTTCGACGCGACCATCGACTTGAACCCTGACTATGTGTTTCAGTCGCGCGGCCACGTGACCGACTGGGGCTACGAAGTCGAGATCCGCATTCCCTTCAAGAGCCTGCGCTACCAGAGCGCCGATCCGCAGCGTTGGGGATTCCAGGTGGTGCGGGTGACGCAGCACTCGGGATACGAGGACACGTGGACGCCGGCGGTGCGCGCCAACGCCAGCTTCCTGATCCAGTCGGGCAGGCTCGCGGGTCTCACGCAGATGCACCGCGGCCTCGTGATGGACGCGACGCCCGAATTCACGACCAAGGTGAACGGCGCGCCGAGCGCGTCCAACTACGTCTACAAGGGCGAAGCCGACGTGGGCGGCACGCTGCGCTGGGGGGTAACGGAAAACCTCTCACTCAGTGCCACCGCCAACCCCGACTTCTCACAGGTCGAAGCCGATGTCGGCCAGGTGACGGCGAACCAGCGCTTCCCGCTGTTCTTCCCCGAGAAGCGTCCGTTCTTTCTGGAGGGCCTGGAGCAGTACGACACGCCCAACCGCCTGATCTACACGCGCCGCATGACGCAGCCGCTCGTGGGCGCCAAGCTCACCGGGAAAGTCGGCACGACGAACCTCGCCTACCTCGGCGCCGTGGACGACCGCAGCGAGTCCGCCACGGGCGACAACCCGATCTACAACCTGCTGCGAGTCCGGCGCGACCTCGGCGCCAGCTCGACGTTGGGCCTGGTCTACACCGACCGCGTGGAGGGCAGCGCGTACAATCGCGTCCTCGGCAGCGACTTCCGCGTGATCTGGCGCAAGCTGTGGTTCACGCAGCTGCAGCTCGTGGGCTCCTGGACCAAGGACGCCGCGGGCGCGCGCAACGGCGTGATGTGGGACGCCACGCTGTACGATCGCACCGGCCGCTCCTACGGCAACCACGCCGAGCTGCAGGGCGTGAGCCCGGACTTCGTGAGCGCGGCGGGCTTCGTGCCGCGCACCGATTTCGTGAACGGGCGGCTGTTCAACCGCTTCAGCTGGTACGGCCGGCCGGGCGCGTTGATCGAGCAGTTCTCGACGTTCACCGGACTGGCGCCGCTGTGGCGCTACGACGACTTCTTCAACGGCAAGAGCACGATCGAGGGCGCGCTGCAGACCACGTGGACCGCCAACTTGCGCGGCGGCTGGGGCGTGACCCTGAACGCCGCCGACGCCGAGCAGGTGTTCGATCAGAGCTTCTACGCCGGCTACTACGAGGTCGACACCCTGGGCACGGCGTTCGCGGTACCGCATGGGTTGTACGGCCTGCTGGGCGCCAACGGCTCGGTCAACACACCGAGCCGCAAGCTCACGGCGACGTTCGGGGGCGGCTACAGCGCCGTGCCGATCTTCGCCGAAGCGGCGCGCGGCCGGCAGGTGACGGCCACGCTCGAGCTGGTGTGGCACCCCACGTCGTCGATCCGTGCGGACGCCCTGTGGACGCACCAGCGCATCACCCGCGCGCGCGACGGCAGCCGCGAGTCGGTGGCCAACATCCCGCGTTTGAAGCTCGAGTACCAGCTCACGCGCGCCATTTTCTTCCGGTACGTGGGCCAGTACTTCGCGCAGGAGCGCGACGCCCTGCTCGATCCGCGCAACGGCCAGCCGCTCGCGCTCACCACCGCGGCGCAATCGCGCGTGGGGCCCGCGGGGGCGGTATCGCAGAACGACTTCCGCTCGGACTTCCTGTTCTCGTACAAGCCCACCCCCGGGACGGTGTTCTTCGTGGGCTACGGCGCGTCGCTGGCCGAGCCCGACGCGTTCCAGTTCCAGGGGTTGAAGCGATCGGAGGACGGCTTCTTCGTGAAGCTGAGCTATCTGTTCCGCATGTGACGCGTTGAGGCTGTATCTTCCTTCCTGCATGAACCTACCGACGTCGGTCACCGAGCAGCTGGCGCAGGAACAGCGTGACAAGCAACGCCAGTACGTAATCGCCAACACGCGCACGCGCTGGACGCTCGTCGGCGTCGCCATCGTCCTGCTCGCGGTGACGCGGCTGCTGCACCTCATCCCCACCTCGTGGCTCTTCATCGTCGTCTTTGGGGCAGCGTTCGCGGCGCTCAACTACGCCATGTTCCGCCTGGCGCGCGATACCGCGTTCCAGACGTGGTATCCACCCGCGAACATCGCGATCGGCGCGACGCTGATCACGACCGTCTTGTACGCCGTGGGTCCCACCGGCCACGTCCTGTACGTGGCGTACCTGATCGCGCCGCTGCAGGCGGCGCTCCACCTCGGACGGCGAGAGGCGTGGAGCGCTGCGGCCATCAACGTCACCGGTTTCGCGCTGGTAACGGGCCTGCAGGTGGCCGAAGGGGCCTGGACCTGGGGCACGTTCATCCAGGAATCGGCCGCGTATTTCTTCGCCTTGCTCGCGCTCGTGCCCATGCTCAGCAAGATCAGCGACCGGTTGCGCGTCGCCCGCGGCGCGCTGGCACAGGTGGAACACGGCGATCTGACTGTTCGCCTCGAGGATCCCGAGCTGGACGAGCTCGGCTTCCTGTCGCTGTCGCTCAACCGGACCACGGAGGGCATCGCGCTGATCGTGCGCGAAGTGCAGCGGCAGGCCGAGGAGCTCGCGGCCATGGCGCAGCAGCTCGCCGCGTCCGCGGAGCAGCTGCAGGCGGCGTCGCAGGAAATCGCGGCCACGACGCACGGCCTCTCGGAGGGCACCGAGCGGCAACGCCAGCTGATCGGCCACGGCCGCGAGGACACCGAGGCGGCCGCGGCGGTGACACAGGCACTGCATGGCCGCGCGCAGGAGGCCGAGCGCCAGATCGCCGCGGTGGCCCAGCAGGCGCAGCGGCACGGCACGGACATCGGCCGCTCCCGCGACCTGCTGGAAGCGCTGGTCACGCAGATGGACAACGCGGGCCGTGCCGCGGCGACGCTCGAAGCGGGCTCCCGCGAGATCGGCAAACTGGTCGATTCGATCACCCGAATTGCGAGTCAAACGGATCTGCTCGCCCTCAACGCCGCCATCGAAGCGGCGCGCGCGGGCACGCACGGCCTGGGGTTCCGCGTGGTCGCCGCGGAGGTCCGCAAGCTGGCCGAGCAGAGCACGCGCGCAGCCGAGGAGGTGCGGGTCCGCGTGCGTGACACGCAGGAGCACATCGCGCGCGTGGTGGCGGCGATGCAGGAAGGGCGGCAGACGGCGCAGGGGGTAGGCGCGGTGTCGCAAGGCGTGCGCGCGGCGCTCGATGCGATTTTCGCCGACTTGAACGCGACCGTGCAGTTCGCCGTCAGCTTCGCGGCGGAGACCGAGGGTCAGACAGGCAAGATGCGTGAGGTGGTGCGGCGGATGGGCGAGGTCGCGGCCATCGCCGAGACTGCGGCGCACGGCGCGCAGCAGACGTCGGCGGCAACGGAAGAACAGATCTCATCGCTGGGCGAGCTGACGACCACGTCGCAGCACCTGTCGGTCGCGGCCGCGCGGCTCACCGAGACGATTCAGCGATTCAACGTCAACGGGCGGTAAAGCGCGTCCTTAGCGCCACACTCGCGCGTTGCCCAGCACCACGCGGCCCCTGCCGCGCGTCACACGCAACGTGACGCGCCTGGCGCCGTGCAACGCCAGCGTGAACCGTCCCGGCGCCTGCCCCGGTTCGACCGAGTACAGTCCGGCGGGCTTGCCGTCCAAGTCCACGCGCAGATCCGATGCGGCGGTCGAACCGCGCGCCAGCCCCAAGTCGAACGCGAGCGTCGTGCCCGAGATGGCGTACTCGGCGCGCGCGCCTGCGCCATCGAGCATCACCGCCCACGGATAACCGGTCCCGGCACCGCGCCCGTCCACCCAAACCACGCTGTCCCCCCGCTCCAACACAGACGACCGCGAACGAACGACGGACAACGCCTTCGTCTCGGCGAGCAGCACGTAAGCCGCGGCGGTGTCGAACTGAAAGAAATCCAAGCTCCGCAAGTGCACGATCTCGTAGGGCAGGAGCCGCTCCTTCTCCCACCACCAGTGGCATTGCATGATCGTGTAGGCAGTGGAGTCGGCGCAGCGGAAGCCCTTGGTGAACGCATCGGGGTGCGGCAGGCCCCACGTGTGGCCCAGCTCGTGCGCCACCGTGCCGCGGTAGGTCGACCCGGAGCACCACCACGCTGTGGCGATCGTGCTGTCGGCTTTGCCGTGCGCCACTTCGGGACAGACCTTGACGAACACGCCCGCCACGCTCGAGTCGCCGATCACGGCGAGCCCGCCCCAATTGCCCTTGTCCACTTTGCCCGCCTGGCTGGTCGAGTCGAGACCGCCGTTCTCCGAGTCCGAGCCCGCCCAGGCGCCGGCGCCGTGCGTCAGGAACAGCAGTTTGAATTTGGCATGCTTGTTCCAGGGCCAGCCGTAATCGGCGAATTCGTTCTGCAAGAGCGGCCACCACGCCTGGAAGCTGTCGGCCGCCAGCTGGGCGAACGTGTGGCGACTCTCCTGCACGACGAGCGGCTCGTAGTCGAACGTGCGGCCGCCCAAGACTCGGCCGTACCACGCGCGCACGTCGGCCACCACGCGGGCGTTGTACACGACGCCCTGCATCGGGAACGACAGGTCGCGCGGGACGAGGTAGACGGGGATTACGCGCGCCGGCTCCTGGGCGCTGACCCCGGGCGCAAGCGCGGGGCTAAAGGCCCACAGCGCGGCGCAGGCGGCCAGCAGACTTGTTCGCCTCACGATTGATCTCCTCGAGGTTGGCGGTGCGTAATCCGCCGTCTTTCACGACAACTTTTCCATCCACGATCGCGTGCCGCACGTCGGACGCGCGCGCACTGTAGACGATCCGCGAGACCAGGTCCGCCGACTCGGGCTGCGCGTGCGGTCCCGACAGATCGAGCACGGCGAGGTCGGCTTTCTTCCCGACCTCGATCGAGCCGATCTCCTTTTCGAGACCGAGCGCCCGCGCGCCGCCCAACGTCGCCAGCTCGAGCACCTGCGCCGCGGGCATGGCGTCGGGGCCGAGCCGCGGCTTCTGCACCAGGGCCGCGAGCCGCATCTCGGTGAACGCGTCGAGCCGGTTGTTGCACGGCGCGCCGTCGGCGCCGATCGCCACGCGGCAACCGGCGGCGAGCATCTCCGGGATCGGCGCGAGACCTGAGCCGAGCTTCAGGTTCGAGCTGGGGCAGTGCACGACGTTCGTCTGTTGGCGGGCGAGGCGTTGAATGCCGTCGCCATCCACCCAGACGCAGTGGGCGAGTGCCGCGCGCGGGCCGGAGATGCCCACCGAGTCTAGGTAAGACAGCTCATCGTCTCCCGTCTCCCGTCTCACGATCTCCAACTCGGCGGGTGTCTCGGCGGCGTGGGTGTGAATCATCGCGCCGTGCCGCTCGGCCAGGTCGCTCACGGCGCGCAGCAGCGGGCCGGTGCACGACGGCGCGAAGCGCGGGGCGAAGCAGTAGCGCAGTCGACCATTGGCCGCGCCGTGCCACTTCTCACACAGATCGGCCGCCTCCTGGAGCGCGTTGCCGGTCGCTTCGCGCAGGCCGGCGGGCGCCGTGGGGGCGTCCATCAAGCACTTACCGGCGGTGGCGCGCAGGCCGATCGCCTCGAGCGCTTCGAACGCCGCGCCGGTGTGGCGCACGGTCTCCATGTCCAGGATCGCCGTCGTCCCGCCGAGTAGCAGCTCGGCCGCGCCGAGCATCGCGGACCAGTAGATCGAGTCGGGCGTGTGGGCGGCTTCGAGCGGCCAGATGCGCTTGGCGAGCCAGTCTTCGAGCGCTAAGTCGTCGGCGAGGCCGCGGAATAGCGTCTGACACAGATGGATGTGGGCCTGAATCAGACCGGGGATGATCACGAGTCCGGCGCAGTCAATCGTCTTCCCGCCCGCCCGCCCGCCCGACCGCCCGACC